>JAJRUW010000011.1 GCA_024277615.1 Fidelibacterota bacterium
ACGCACTATGTGCCGAATAATATGATCCTCACTGTCATCGGAAATTTCGACTTTAAAGATTTGAAAGCTTCATTGGAAGATTATTACGGTACCGCCCCTCCAAAACCATTACCGCCTGACAACCCTTTCAAATGGGAAGAAAATAAAACCCCGCAGTTTTTCATTAATCGGACGGTATTACCCGTAAAAATGGTTAAGGGACAGCTGGTGTATCAGCTTCCGGATCTGGAGGGGACAGCGGCTGCAGATGCTCTCGTGGCGATGAAAATGCGGCTTGAGGTCTATGCGGAATTCGTGGGAGAAGCGCTGTCAGACAGAGCGCAGGCATATAATACCAGCGTGTCCTTTGCGGATTATCCCGGGAATGAAAAGCTGCTGGTTGAATTCACCGCAAATCCGGATGATGATCTCGATGCGGCAATCACTGAAATCGCCGGGGACCTGGTGGAAATCCAGGATAACCTTGAGAAGATCATTACCGGGCAGAAGTTGGCGTACTGGATTAAACAGAAAGAAGTTGCCAACATTTCACTGCTGGATTCACCGCATTATTACAGTATGATGCAATCCGGGGACCTGGCGCAGGGTGGCAATTATACGATCGCTAAAATGATGGAAATAAAGAAACTCAAAGCTGCAGAAGTTGTAAAAAGTTTCGCCCATGTCCTGGATTCACCTGCCAAAATTAATCTGGTCCTGCCTGAGGTCCGGAATGCACAGGATACGACTCATCAGGAAACGGTTTATGCAAAATCCGTTTTGCCCTCAGGAGCCACACTCATCACGGCTACGAGCGGAGGTTCCCGTATGTTCGGAATGCACATTCTCATCAAGAACCGTTCATCCATTGAGGGTGACCTCACCGGCGGTGCCGAGATTTTGCATTCGTTGCTGGAATCCGGGACGGATCAATATTCAGCTGCAGAGATAAAAGATCAGCTGGCTGCCATAGGGGCCCAGACAAAATATATCGATCTGAGTTTCATCCCCTATGACGACTATTATAATTCTCCGGAATGGGGCTATATCCGTTTTGAATGTCTGGAAGAGGATGCAGAATCCGGGATACGATTGCTGACCCATATGCTGGGGCATACTATCCTCACGGGAGCAAAGGTTGAGAAGGGTATATCGGACGCCGGCAGGCGTCAGATGATGCAGCAGAGCTCTGCCCGAAAGACGGTTGTCACAGAATTCAGGAAGTTATTCTTTGGCGAAAATGATCCTTCTACTAAGCCGGTCAGCGGGGATGCCGAATCGCTGGCAAAAATCAATCTCGAATCGCTCAAAAGCCTGCAGCAGCGCTACTTCCGTCCCGAGAATTATATCGTGTCCATTTCATCGGGCATAGACCATGAAAAATTGAAAGAGATTTTTAATTCCGTTTGGACCCAGACCGCCGACCCCGTTCCCCCGGTGAAAAATAAAATTAATTTATCGGCACCCTTCCAAAAAAAGATCCTGGACCTGGGTAAGGACCAGGCACAGATCCGGTTGGGTTATAAATTCAAAATAGCCGATGATGACAAAGCGCTTTTCTCACTGATGACGAATATTCTGTCTGATAAAATGATGTTTGATCTCAGGGAAACCCGTGGGCTTGCCTATACGCTCGGGATGAGCAATGGTTTTCAGGGAGACACGGGCTGGCTGATTGCCTCAATGGGAACCGGCACCGATAATATCGATGAGGCCCTGGCAGGAATGAAGTCCTATTTTGACCCCGTACGGCTGGATCGTCTGACTGTGGACGAAGTGCGTAAAACTGTCAATTCTAAAAAGGGCAGATTCATGATGCGCAATCTCAAACGCATCGGACAGGCTTTTTACATGGGCTATTACGAATACCTTACGGGTGATTATCAAAATGCCGTAAAAAGAAATTATCAGTTTGATAAAACGACACCTGAAGAGATTCAATCAGTGGCAGAGAAATATCTGCGGCTGCCCGAGAATTACACGGTTGTGATTGTTAAATAATTTATAAGCGATTGGTTGTTGTATGAAAAAAAAATGGACGGCAGTTATGCTTGGATTACTCTCCATGATCTTGGGGGAGACCACAATCCGGCAGCATTATTTACATCTTGATCTGGAACCTGAAACGCACCAGCTGGTTGCCAGGGATAAAATAGAGATATCCACAACAGAGGGCTCATGGGAATTTCACCTGTCGGGCAATTTAACCGTTAAGTCGGTGCAGATAAGTGACAGGAAACGCGACTTTGAAGAGATTCCGGTAACTAATGCAGACCTGGCGAACTCCGGAGTTAAAAGATACAGTGTCAAAAGGCGGTTTATGGAATCAGGTGAAAAATTATTGGATATTGTTTACACCGGTCAATTTTATCAGGATGCGGGAGGGGCTTCCTTCAGCCGGGAAAAAATTGCTATGGAGGTAAACGGCACCATATCTGATGAGGGTATTTTTCTTTCGCCTTCGGCAGTCTATTACCCGGTTTCGGATGAGACTTTAACACAGTTTGATACTGTCATTAAATTGCCCGGCGGCTGGGATGCGGTCAGTGAAGGAGAAATTGTCTCTTCCGTGAAAAATGATGACAGCACTGAAATTCATTTTAAAACAGCTCATGCTCTGGATGGGATTTATGTAACTGCGGCGGAGTGGGTTGTACAAAAAGAAACCGTTGGAGATATAGATTTTTACACCTACTTTTTTACCGAAGACACCAGCCTGGCCCGGGATTACCTGGCTATGAGCATCGATTATGTGAAACTGTACTCTGAGATGCTGTCTCCCTATCCCTATGCTAAATTCGCGGTAGTTGAGAATTTCTTCCCCACAGGATACGGCATGCCGTCATATACGGTTCTCGGTAAATCGGTTGTCAATCTGCCCTTCATCGTCTATACATCCCTTGGGCACGAAGTCCTTCACAACTGGTGGGGTAATTCGGTGTTTGTAGGCGCAGAGGGGAACTGGTGCGAAGGGCTCACAGCCTATATGGCTGATTATTATTACAAGTTGCAGAAAAGTGAAAAAGAAGCACGTCGCTATCGTAAGGACATTTTAAAAGATTACACGGTTTATGTTACACCGGAGAATGAGTTTGCGCCTTCGGAATTTGTGAACCGCACCGATATGGTAACCCGGACCATAGGGTATGGTAAAATCGCCATGATCTTTCACATGCTGGAAGAGCATTTGGGAAGGGAGAAATTTATTAGTGCACTTCAGCTGATCATTCAGAAATATCAATTTAACTCGACGAATTTCAGCGATTTCATTTCGGCCTTTGAACGTGTCAGTGGAGAAGATCTGCAGAGTTTTAAGAAATCATGGTTTGATGAATCCGGGAATCCGAAGTTAGTGCTGAAGGTGGAATCCGGAAGATTCTATTTAAATCAGGAGAATGCGGTCAAACCGATGTGGGTTCCCGTTAGATACACTTATTCTTCGGGGAAAGTCTCGGAAACCAGCGTATTTACAAATTCTGCTTCGCTGCAGCTCACAGTACCTGATGCAAATATCGTATCAAAAATTGAAATTGATCCGGACTTTGATATTATGCGGAATTTGGATGAATCGGAAATGGATGCGACCATAAGGCATATTTTGAGTGCAGACAGGCGGGTTTTTGTCATTCCTGAGAAAACAGATGAGTGGCTGGCACTGGCCAATTCCTACAACGATTATATCAATGACGGGCAGGAGTTAAGCCTGTACACTCCGGACGAAGCAATTCCTCAGCTTCCCATTGTCTATCTCGGGATTCTCACTGATGGAGTATCGGATCTCGTAGAAGGGAAAGTCCTGAAAATCAATGGAGATTCCTATAATGCCGATACACACAGTTTTGTGTGGGCCTTTAAGCAGAACAACGGACAGTATGCACTGGATTTGTATTCTGAAAATTCGAAAGAACTAATACCTCTTGCGCGAAAAATCCCGCATTATGGGAAATACGGTTACCTGGTTTTCGAACATGGGCAGAATATTCTTAAAGGGAATCATGAATCGGATCACTCGCCCTTAGTCTGGCGGAAATAATCAAACGATGCTATAACGGGGATCAAATTATTTTGTTAACCTGATATTTATTTAACACACAGTGACTTAAGGCTTGCTTATGTGTAGCAGGTCAAAATAATTTTACAAATGTTTCAGGAAATTATTCGTTTGACAGATGAGAAAATCATACATTACGCCATTGTATTAAGGGGAATTATTGCAAACTTGGTTTTTTTATTTATCATTTTATACTTTTTTTAAGACTATTTTGAATTGAAATTTTACCAATACACCCTTTACAGAAGGTCTGATTTTTAAAACTTTGGTATTTATTACTTTTTCCTTCCCCTTAAGCTGAACATCGCAGAATCGATTAACACGGAGGACTGCAATTCCGTAGAGTTAATCATAGTACTTAAACGGTAATTAACATTGGGATTTATTCCCGATGGATGATTATATATCGAAATGGCTAAAGAACAAGGATTAAAAGAAATTTTCATCAATGTGTCGGCAGGTAGTACCCGTATCGCAATTGTCGAGGAGGGAAAACTTGTAGAATTATACATTGAATTACCCGACCAGCAGCGCATGGTAGGGAATATCTATAAAGGTAAAATACAGAATGTCATCCCTGGCATGCAGGCAGCTTTTGTCGATATTGGGAATGAGATAAATGCTTTTTTACCATTCTCTGAGATTGGAAATCCCGAAAACCTGGGTAATGTATCTCTGGTAGATGACGATACGGATTCCTCATCACATCAGCCCCCCAAACTGAAGCATACCGACTTTGATCCCGGCAAGGAGTTAAAAAAGGGTGATGAAATCCTCGTACAGGTAATTAAAGAACCCTATGCCGGAAAAGGACCCCGCATAACTACGGACATCGCAATACCCGGGAGTCTGTTAGTACTTGTTCCGAATTCAAACATCATTGGAATCTCACGAAAATTATCCGATCGCTATGAAAAACGGCGTCTGAGAAGACTTGTTAAGGAGATCAAGCCGGATGGTTTTGGACTCATCGTACGCACGATTGCCGAAGGTAAAGACAGGGGCGTGATCGAATCTGATTTTCATCGTGTCTGGGAAAAATGGCAGGAACTGGATTCAACCTGTAAAAAGAAGGCGGCACCAGTGCTTGTCTATCAGGATTTTGCCACGGCAGATCAGGTTATCCGGGATATGTTTACACCGGATATTGACCGGATCCTGATTGACTCCAAAGACGTTTTTAAAAGGATCAGCCGCTTTATAAAAGATATCCTCCCGGATCAGGTCAGCAAAGTTCAATTGCACAAACGCAAGGGTTCGATTTTTGACCAGCACGATATTGAAGAACAGATTGAAAAATCCCTGCGCCGTAAGGTTTGGATGAATAGCGGTGCCCATTTGGTGATCGAGCAAACCGAAGCAATGCTGGTGATAGATGTTAACAGCGGAAGATACATCGGGAAGAAAGATCACGAACATAATTCGCTGAAGATCAACCTCGAAGCAGCCCGGGAAGTGGCAAGACAATTAAGGCTCAGGGATACGGGTGGACTGATCGTCATTGATTTTATTGATTTGCTGGAAGCTGAAAACCGCCGCAAAGTCTATGATGAATTCAAGCAGTCTCTTAAAAAAGACCGGGCCAAGGTTTCACTGTCCGAATTTTCAACCTTCGGATTGCTGGAAATGACCAGGGAGCGGGTGCGGCTATCTTTGCTGAACACCGTCAATGAAGAATGCCCTACCTGCAACGGCCTTGGTATGATCGCCTCCAAAGAAACTGTGCTGACCCGGATGGAGAACTGGCTGAAACGGTTCAGGGCTAAGGCCAATGACCGTCGTCTCATCATTACGGTTCACTCAAATCTCGCAAGATATATCAACGAGACCAAAAATAAGGTGATCAAAGGGTTCATGTGGGAAAACTGGATGCTTTTGGAAATCCAGGAGGATGACAGTTTGGCTCCTGATGAATTCCGGGTTTATTCAAAAAAACGTAAAATGGATATTACTGACGAGGTTTAACTTGACCTGCAATTATAAAATGCTCTAAGTTTGCAGGCTAAAATAGGAATTAGAAATGTACGCTTTAGTAGAATTTTTAGGAAAACAATTCAAGGTTGAACCCGGTGCAGAGCTCAAAGTACCCCATATCAAAGGCGAAGCCGGTGATATAATAACTCTTGATAAAGTTTTATATTACGAGGATGATAAGAAAAAATCCGTTGGGAAACCCTACGTTAAAGGGATGAGTTTCGAGGCATCCATCCAATCTCAAAACAGAGATAAAAAAGTAATTGTCTTTAAAATGAAAAGACGTAAAGGATATCAGAAAAAACAGGGCCATCGTCAGGAATACACCATCATTAAAATTAATGACTTTGCCAAGACCAAAAAGCATAAAAAAGAGGAAGAATAACCATGGCACATAAAAAAGGCGTCGGGAGCTCGAAGAATGGCCGTGACAGTAATGCCAAACGGCTCGGTGTTAAAAGAGCAGATGGTCAGGTTGTAACAGCGGGTTCCATTCTCGTAAGGCAAAATGGAACGCGGATTAATCCCGGTATAAATGTAGGGCTTGGGAATGACTATACTATCTTTGCAAAAATCGACGGGAGGGTTAAATTCGAAAGAAAAGGACGCGATAAAAAACAGGTCAGTGTTTACGCTGTTAATTAAAACTTCCGTTCAGTTTTTATAATTTAAAGCCCCGATTTTCGGGGCTTTTTTATTTTTTGACAACCATTAATATAATTCTGCTGTCTTATATTTATATAACTCCATGGAATCACAAGTCGTCGAATATATACGTAATGCTCAGCGGGGAGACCACCTCGCCTTTAACAAATTAGTCTCACTTTATGATGCACGAATCTCGAGACTGATTGTCTCGCTGGTGGAAAACCAGAAAGATGCTGAAGATCTCTATCAGGAAGTTTTTATCAAGGTCTGGAAGAAAATAGGTACGTATAAATTCAAAAGTGAGTTTTATTCATGGTTATATCGTTTGACAGTGAACACCAGCTTAAATTATCTTAAACAGTTGAGGAAATATAGCTGGGAGGACCTGGAATCAGCTATTCCGTTACAGATAGATGGACCACAGCCCTTTGCACAAGGCAGCAATTTGCAGCTGGTGCGGATCCTGCAGAGCCTGCCCCACCGACAAAGGACTGTCGCCGTCATGTATTATCTGGAAAATAACAAGATCAGTCTCATATCAAAAATCACAAAGATCACCGAAGGTACCATTAAAAAATATTTATTCCGGATACGGGAAACCATTAGAATGGAATTAACTGCAAATGGGTAAAAAAATGGAAGATGACAGGATAAAAAACAAACTGTCAGCCGAAGTACAGATCAGTCAGGATTGGTTGACAAACCAGCGAAACCGTCTGATGGGTGCCATTGATCGAATGGAAGAACAATCGGCATGGTCTAAATTATCGGAATATTTTCTCTCACACCGTAAATTAAGACCTCTGCTGCAGTTTTGCATGCTTATATTAGTGTTTGTAGTGGGATATTTTACGGGACACACAAATCCGGTGGCTAAGAGTCAATTCCCACAGCTTGAGGACCTGCTGAGCCAGGGACGGGTAACAGATGTTAAGCTGGCACCTTCAGATTGGGCCTCCGGGAATTTGAATTTTATACTCACAGAAAAAAATAAATTATTCTACAGCGGCGACAAGGAAGATGCAGCTACTTTACAGTTGCTGCATTTTATGCTGAAAAATACTAAAAATGAGGGCAGGCGGCAAGAGCTTGTCAATGAAATCACCAAAGCTGACTTTAACAGCGACCTGGCGCTGGAAACTATCGCCAGAGCACTTTTTGATGAAGATAATCTGGCGATACAACTAGAGCTTTTATCCGGATTGGCGGACAGTGATAAGCCCATTGTAAAACAGGCTTTGCTCGGCATCGCTCTGGGTGAATATCCGGACCCCTTACGACTGAGAGCAGTCCAGCAAATTCGTCAATTTTCAGATGATGAATACATTCGTATGATGCTGGGGATCATCGCCGTATCCGATTCAAATTCGTCAATTCAATATACTGCCCGGGAAATTCTTGGAGAGACGTCTGTTAAAGGAGGAGAAATCGCTAAATGATCCCTTTGCTGCTGATTGGCTCAATATTTCTCTCATTTATCTTCCCAAAAGAGCAGAGTGCATATTTTCAGGCCGGGATTAAAAGTGGTGAAAAGATCTTACTGCAAGATCTGTTCGGGGAGTTGGTCATCACCGGGACTGAATCCGATACCGTTGAAATCCGACAGTATTTTACAACACCCGTGCTACCTGAAAAAGACCTCCTTGATTCCCAATTAACCCAAAGTGACACAGCGATCATTTTCACACCTGATCGGCAGTTGAACCGATCTATTGCTGTCCATTACAAAATCTCGATTCCTACCGATGCCACGCTTGATTTGAACGTTCTCGGAGGATCAATTCAACTGCGGGATATGAGAGCATTACTGAATATTTCATCGGCCGGTGGTGAGATTTCGGCAGAAAATATAATCGGACCCCTGACTGTTAATACAGGTGGTGGATCTGTCCGGCTGAAGAATATAGTCGGTGAGGTAATCTGCAACACAGGCGGGGGCATCGTAAATATCTCTCAAACTAAAGGGCCCCTGCAAATATTTTCAGGAGGAGGCGACATCATTATCAACTCGATTCAAGGCAACTGTACAACCACTACCCTGAACGGCAGTATTTCCATTTCAGGTGGTAAAGGCACCGTGATGCGGTGTAAAACCGGAGGAGGTAATCTTGCGCTTGAAAAGATGGATATGGAATTAATTCAACTTGATAATGCCAGCGGCGATATCTATTTGAAAACTATTTCCGGGTCTGTTATATGTAAAATCGGGAACGGTGACTTGTCGGCGGAAAATATCACCGGCAAACTAAAAATTCAAAATTTAAACGGAGATTCCGACATCATACAACTTCAGGGTTCTCTAACTCTGGAAGAGATTAACGGAAACATTAAGCTTGAGCGTTTCCATCCAGTGTCAGATCAAGCCGGGACATCCTCCATATATTGTCAGAACGGGGATATAATCCTCGATTACTATGGAGAGAACGTCAGCATAGAAGCGGTTAGCTATCAGGGGCGCATCATGTCAAATATTTTATCTGAAATCAGCAAGTATCCTGCAAAGGCTGTTTATTTGCCGGAAGTGGTCGAACACGAGATCAACATCGGATCAAAAAATGGTAAGATCATAGTCAACAAGAGGAGGGAAAGTGAATAAATTTATCTTCATCATAATAATATCAGCTGGTTTGTTTGCCGGGATTCAAGAGCAATCCAGCCAAAACAGCAGAACATCTGGTGAGTTTACAAGCGGAAATGTCGTCAAGATTTTAAATGATTATACTATTTCAGCCGGGGACACGGTGAATAAAGACCTGAAAATCATCGGTGGAAATTTGACGGTCGCGGGGATTGTAAACGGTGAAATAACAATCATTGGCGGAGATGTAGAGCTGTTGGCAACGGCCGTTATCAACGGGAGACTTATAATACTGGGAGGTGAGTTACACCAAAGTCCCCTTGCTACAGTAAACGGCCGGACAGTCGAATTTAATGAAAACACATGGTCAATTAGCAGGGAAAGTGAAAAAGAAAAAGAAAAGGAACCGGAAGAGACAGTAGAAACTACCTTTGACACCAGATCGACTGCTTACTCGGAAGAAGGGTGGCTGAGATATAACCGTCAGGAGGGGTTTTATCTGCAGGCAAATTTGCATCTTCAAAGCAGCTATATCAAAGGAGCGACGCTTTACGGAGGAATTGGCAGAGCTTTTAACCGTAATAAATATTATGGTGTATTGGGCCTTGAACAACTGTTCCGTAACAGGCAACTTGAATTTTATATTGAGGGTTACTCACGAGCCGCAACAGATGATATCTGGCGAATTGCCGACGGTACAAATTCTCTGGCGGCTTTTCTGATACACGAAGATTTTCTGGATTGGTATTATACCGAAGGATTTACAGGCGGAGCAGTTTTTCACCTGCCAAAGCTCCTCACTATTAAAGCAACCTACACGGACGAACAACAATCGTTCATGAATACGGTGGTCAACTGGTCAATGTTCGGTGGAGCTAAGGAATTCAGAAGTGGCTACAATATCGATGAAGGACGGGATATACGCCTCGACTATCAGCTGACGCTGGGTAAAAAGTACCGGTGGAAAAGTGATGATTCCCCCACGATATTTATTGACTACCATCACAGTAACAGTACCGGTACCGCAGAATTCGAATATATGAAAGACGAGTTTATTCTGGATACATACATTCCGTTTGATCTGGGTGTGGGATTTCATTTCGGTTCCAGATACGGTGGGATAACGGGAGATCATTTCGGCCTTCAACATCAATTTTATATTGGTGGAATTGGAAGCCTGCGGGGTTATGGCTGGAAAGAATTCAGCGGCAGTCATTATCTGCTGGCTTCAGCAGAGCTCATTTTTAAACATTGTTCCGTATTCTACGAAAGGGGTACGACCTGGGATTACGATGCAAGTACTCTGGACAGAGATTTCATTAAAAAATTTCAGGGGCCTGCAGGCCGCGAAGCCGCCGGAATCAGTTTTGGGAACAGTGATATAAAAATAGATATCATTACTCAGGTGGGAAAACACAGTCAGCGCGGAATAACCGTCAATCTAATTCTCAACGACATATAGGATCAAGGAGAGATGATGAAATATTCAATAGTTGTTTTATATTTTGTTTTTGCCTTGAGCATGAGCAATGAAAAAATTCTGACTCTAAATGAACCCCTCGGTAATATCGAGTTAATGAAGGTCAATGTGGATTTCGGCATGGGTAATTTAATTTTAGAAAAAGGTCAAAAAGATCTCGCTATTACGGGTTACCTGAAATATAATCGCAGATATACAGATGCACAGTTTGAGTATAACGAATATGGGAATACCGGTATCCTTGATGTAAAAACCGATTTTGAATTTGAATGGTCAAACAATGATAATGGAAACAAAGCTGAAAAATCCAATGACTGCGAGCTGTATTTAACACCTGAGTGCCCCCTGACCATGATGGTAGATGTCGGAATGGGTGAAAGTCATTTGAATCTGGAGGGTCTGAAGATATCTAAGTTTATTATGGATTCAAGTCTTGGGGATGTCAGTGTGGATTTTGGGAAGCAATATAATGAAATCGAATGTGAAAAAGTGGATATCGACAATGGCCTCGGGTCAATTAATATTAAAAACCTTGCCAACCTCAATACGGACAAAATGGATTTTGAATGCGGTCTCGGTTCAATGGATCTGGGTTTCGGCGGGGCCTTAAAACGGGATATCTCCGTAGATATTTCGATTGGACTGGGCTCGATGGATATCCGCATCCCCCGGGGGACCAATGTTATTTTTGAATATGACGGGTCTTTTCTATCCAGTGTGGATATCGACAACTTTAATGAGATCAGCGAAAAGGAATACCGAAGTGATGACTTTGTGGATGGACAACCGACGATATCTTTCTCCGTTTCAATCGGTGCAGGCAGTTTGAATCTAATTTGGACTGAATGATGCGGCAGGATAAAAGGGGACGATATTTATATCAAATCACCATAAATTATATCAATATGATATTTTTTCTTAAATCTGATGAGCAATCCAAATTAGGAATATATTTTTGTGTAAATACGGGTTATCGCTAATAATAATTAGCCGGTATGGCCTTTGCTGTGGTTTGGGAGACAACATTCAGACAGTATAAGGAGAAATATATGAAGAATATTATTAAAATAACCGGCATTGTTGCACTTTTTACACTGGTTAGTTTCAGCATTTTATCGGCAGGAGCAGGGTCTGGTTTGCAGCTAAAACTCTCTCTGCAGGATGGTGAAAAACAAAAATCTAGCCCACAGTTGGAGGAATGGGGCAAAGAGATGGATAAATGGGGAGAGAAATTAGAGCAGTCTCTCGACAACGGTCAACCTATTCCACCTGTTCCTCCAATTCCCCCCTTTGATACAAATGATTTTAATGGTCAGTCCCCGAAGCTTGGGTTATACCTGGAAGACCTTGATTTTGAAGAAGCCTATAAGATGCACTATCCCAATTGTTATGGTGTGCTGATAACTGGAGTGGTCAACGGTGGTAATGCAGACCGGGCCGGGCTGGTTAAAGATGATATTATCATGGAATTTGACGGACAGAAAGTTCGCTATGAGAGTCATTTGTTGAATCTGCGTGACAGTAAAAAAGTTGGCGATACGGTACCCATAACTTTTTTCAGAAATGAAACTGTAATGACAACGGAACTCACCTTCGCAGGCGTTGAGAAGGAAGACGCCAAATATTATGAGACTGACGAGAATAAATTCGGGATGGGACGCAAACTCTCTCCCGGTTATGGCGGTGGTTTCATTGAAGTGACCAGGATTGACTATAATTTTGACGTAATCAACAATCTCATTGGTGGTTACGGATTTGGTCCCGTGAAAGATGCCATTTTCATCGGTGGCGGCGGGATGGGAAATATCGGAAACGGCTGGTTTATCGGCGGAAAGGGGGCCGGTTTCAAATATAACAAGAATATCCCTCATAACACTGAAGTACCCAACATACCGGATTCAACTCTCAATGTGAAACGGACGTTAAATATTGAATCTGGTTTTGGAGGTGTGACAATTGTTAAAAAGATTGCCCTGTTTTCACCAAAAGTAGTTCTGGATATTGGAACCATGCTGGGGGGTGGCAATACTTTTCTGGAAATTGCTCAGACAGATGGGAATTACAGCTGGGACGAGACCAATTTAAATAATGGGATTAACTGGTATGCGAAATACGAGAAATCCTATGTCGTAATAAATCCGTCGGTAGGTTTATTGGTGAGGATAAATAACTGGCTTGGTTTACAGGCTGCCTATGGCTACCTTTATGCCTGGTCTATCGATGAACAGTGGAGAGAGCGACCTTTTGATTTTGATGTTTCCGGGAAAAGTCCGGAAGTACCCAACGGGTCAACAGTCTCGGCTGGTATCTGGTTTGGTTTTTAACAACAAACATTACTCTGTTTCTTTACGTACCCAAATCCCTCCGTCCAATCGGGGGGATTTGGTATATAGACTTAAATCCAACCACCGTATTTAAGTAAAAATTACTTAAAGAAAAAGTTGGCTCATATTGAATGGAACAAATAAATTTCCCGGCTAAAATTGGTCCGTTCGGCTAACGGTTAGGCCTCAGGATTTTCATTCCTGCAATAGGGGTTCGATTCCCCTACGGACTACGATTGGGTTCTTTTATATCAAGAGGATTCAAACATCTCCCATGTGCTTCATGTTTTATCACGATAAATGCGGACCTGCAAGCTCTCATTGTAACACTCATTTACAAATCCGAAGTACAATTATTGAATAAAAGTGGAAATTCAGGAAAAAGCAAGGCAAATTCATATAGAATTTTGAGAACTTTCAAAGTTTTAATTGGCAAATGCCCTGACTTTTGATTGGTTGCTATGTGAATTGAGAAAACTTTAACCGAAATTTTGGCAATTTTCAACAAATTACTTGACTGTATCGACGAGGATTCCATACTATTAACAGCTTTTGGAGTGTGATATTTATCAATTTTCATTTAAGGAGACATATTAATGGCAGAAAAAGTCGCAACAACTGGAGTTAAAAAAGAGAGTGGATATCTCTATTATCTCGGTAAAGACGGTAATGTTTGGCGCTCAAAAATGGCCCGCGGTGACAATAAGGGCGGCCAGGCTGAAAAAGTTGGCGATGCCGGAGTAAAACGGGAAAGTGGATATCTTTATTTCATCGACAAAGATGGCGATGTATCCCGATCAAAAATGGCAAGAGGTCGAAAAAGTTAATATATTTGATTCTTCGCCCTATAAATTAGCCCCTGATTCAGGGGCTATTTTTTTATCTTATTCAATTATCAGAATTAGTGGGAACAGAATTGTAACTTGTATAAATTCTTATCAGACCTCTTCATTCCGTTGCGGTATTCCGAGTTTGCCCGTAAATTCACCACAGATAATTATTGACTGACAGATGGCCTGCCTTATCCCTGATATCACCCATAGATTCTGCTGATATGAGACTACTTATAATTATCACTATTTGTGGCTTTTCCCTTTTGGCTGCATCCACCTCAAAAGTCACATATATCAGGGTTATTGGCAATCTTATCACAAAAGAAAGAATCGTCCGCAGGGAGATTCAACACCCGATCCCGGCTGAGTTTAATGTTAAACTGGCTAATGAAGACAGAAACCGCATTTATAACCTGGGAATATTTTCAACTGTGGATGTATTTCAGCAGGATTCGGCATACACTATACGCGTTACGGAAGCGCTTAGAATTTTTCCAATACCGACACTGGATTATAACGAGAATAAGGGTGAGAAGGGGTGGACATACGGCGGATTGTTGATTTTTTCTAATTTCCGCGGACTGAATGAACGGCTGGAAGCAGGGGGCACTCAGGGCGATATCAAATCATTTTTTTTTGAATTTAAAGATCCCTGGCTGTGGGGGAACAGAGGATTCCTGTTATTTGCTATCTCGGATCGTTACCGGGATGACGATGCTTATCCCATCGGTATCAGGCGGAGAAATGTACAACTGGGGTCCGGTTTTGAAATTCGGCATATTCACAAATTCTCTTTGCTGACTGCTTACAATCACAGAAATCTGCGAGTCAATGATAGCGCGTTCGATACTGAATCCATTAACTTTCAACCGGAATATCGCGATACAGAATTTATTCTGGGTTATCTTTATGATACCCGTGATATCTATTGGGACCCCACTTCCGGTATCCTGGCAGGTGTTACCTGGAGTACCGATATCGGTATTTCCGGCGTAACCAACATAAATAAGTTTGATTTCTCTGCCAATTTTTATCATCGTTTATGGTGGAGAAAATATGATCCCGTTATTTCTATTAAGAGCAGGATAATATTACAGACGGAAGGCGATTTGCCAATCTACAGGCAGTTATTCCTGGGAGGGAAATCCTTTGTACGCGGATATTCAACAATCCCTTCGGAGAATGCAGCGGAAGTTGTAGATAAAATACAAGTTCAAGATCTGGTCTATCACACGCTTGAAATCCAACAGACCCTGTTAACCAAGAGAGACCTGAATGGAATGGAGACAGGTATCGATCTAGTATGCTTCATCGACTATGGCTACGGTGCCCAAAGTCCTGAAAAACTCAAAATTTCGGGGGGACTGTTAGGTTATGGTTTAGGCTTTAGAATTTTTGCTTCATCTCTGGGGATAATTGCCATCGACCTGGGATTTAATCCCCACAAGGAGGGATTTTTTGTACACCTCAGGGACTGAGAAGTAAATGATATAACTGAAATTGAATTTTAAGATCAGTTTTTTCTACGAAATAGCATAGCCTTTTCAAAACGATTCTCTTTCCCCCGCAGCATTCTGTGTATATTTTCCCGGTGTGTAAAGATAATAAAAAGACAGATTATAAGGGAGTAGGGTAATAAATAGGGGTTATCTGTCTTGATCAGAAGGATCAGAATCGGGATTGAGACCCCTGCACACATGGTCGCAAGGCCAACAAGCCCAGTCAGGATTAGGACCATAGCCCAGATTAAGATCATAGGCGGGACCAGGGAAAATTCAATTGCCGCGATCATTCCAACGGTAGTACCAGCTCCTTTGCCGCCCTTGAATCCGAAAAAAACCGGAAATACATGTCCTATAATAGCAGCACTTCCGCACAAAACCATCAGCAGGTTTGTATCCATGCCGGTGCTCCCACCAATCCATGCGATATTGATCCGAGCAATGTAGGCTGTGGCAATATAGCCCTTCCCGATATCAATCACTACCACTGCCAGAGCAAATAAAACCCCCTGTGTCCGGAAGGCGTTTGTACCGCCGGCATTTCCGCTGCCGGATTTACGGATATCGATACCCTTTAACTTGCCGACCATCAGACTGCCAGAAATTGAACCGAGCAAATAACTTAAAATAATCTTGAAAACATCTTCCAAATCTTTTCTCCCATTTAGAGCGGTATGAGCTCCTGAATACCAACGGCTACAGCACCGGGACCCGTATGTACACCGAGTCCGCCTCCTATTTCGACTAAAGAAACTTCTTTCAGGAAAGGTAGTTTTGCTTCGAGAACATTTAACATCCTTTGTCCTAGTTCAGGTGAGTTTGAATGGCCAATGATGGCTCTGTAATGTACATGGGGATTAATGCGTCTAAGTAAGAAACCACATAATTTGCGATGAATATTCCGCCTGCCCGGTAATACACCAATCGGAAGCAGCCTGCCATTAGGAAGCGTGGATAAAACCGGCTTCAAATGCAGGAATGTCGAAATGGAATTTACGAATCCCGGTATTCGGCCCCCTTTTACGATATAACTCAAATCTGAGAGGGCAGCGAAAAGTCTGGTTCGGGATCGTAGTTTAGCCAGATAGTTAACAATAAATTCGTGTGATTTACCTGCTTTAGCTGCCTCAATTGCGGCCGTCACCAGCAGTCCCTGGGAAACAGATACCGTCGTGGAATCCAGCAGGTCAATGCTGCCCTCATGAATTTGTCCGGCAGCATGCCTGGCAGACTGGAGTGTACCGCTAAGTGCTGCAGCCAGATGTATCGAGACGACGGATGTATAATGCTCGAGTAAATATTGATATACTTTGCGGAAATCACCTGGAACCGGCTGCGATGTCTTCGGGTGTATAGGGTTTGTTCGCAATTCGTGGTAAAATTCGGAGGTTGTCATAGAAATTTTGTCAATGTAGCTTTTGTTACCAAAACTGAATCTGACGGGAACCACGTATAAATCGGAAAAATCCAGGGCAGGGAAATCAGCAATAGAATCCGTCACGATAGCTACAGTTTTTCTTTTAAGCCGAGGGGATGAAAATTTACACCGGATACGGTTGGATTGCTTATCCGTCACTGTACCATGTTGACTGCAAAACATAAAAAAACGTTCAGGGTCTGATGTATGCAAATGAGCTTTTATTGCTGATTTTGGTCCGGTAACGAAAGCCTTTTCACCCATTTTGCCAAGACCAGACTCAAACTCTGCCCGGCCCTCAGGTTGTATGATTGTACATTCCGCACAGTAAAGTGCAGGTTTCATCTTTACATCGGCACCGTCCTTTTTGTCTGTGTGAGACGGAAAGAACTTCAGGGTTCTGATATTCCCCCTCGCTATGAAATTTGCAATCCCGCTCATGAAATACACAAACCCCTGACCACCGGCATCTACCACACCGGCTTTTTTTAACACTTCAAGTTGGGTGGTTGTTTTGGCCAGAGCCTTGGAAGCAGCCTGTAGAGCGACCTCGAACAGCGTAAGAATATCGTTTTTTTCCGTATCACCGGCCAGGGAGAATTTTTTTGAAAATTCTTCCATCACTGTCAGGATGGTCCCGTTCACCGGAGTCTGCACGGATTTGAGAGCCTCTTTAGTTCCCCGGGTGATAGCGGCCGCCGTTGCAGAAGCATCCAGGGATGAACAGGATTTGGCAGCCTGGCTCATGCCATGAAAAAAATGGGCCATAATCGCACCTGCATTTCCACTCGCATTATCCTGGGCAATCCGGGCAATTTGTAAGAGGAACTTGCCGGTGTGTTCTTCTCCGGAATGCCTGATATAATTTACAATTTTCGAAAAACTGAGGCTCAAGTTTGTGCCTGTGTCCCGATCGGGTATGGGGAAAACATTGATAGTATTGAGACTTTCTGCGTTATCAAAGACATGCTCAAAGCCCGCAATTAGGATGCGGCCAAGACGATAAACATCCAGGTATCTTACCCGGCAATTATTTGCAATTGTATTGGCTGCATTCACTACACAATAGATTACGGATATATCTTGGAATGCTCAAACAAATAATTACACCGAATGCCCGGATCACACTATCTCGTTGTGTGTTACTGCAACAGGAGAATCCTTTGATCGTACCACCGTTTGCGATGTCAGGCACAAAGTAGGCATAATTCCCATAAACTGCATGATCTTGTCACGGATTTGACCAAGGGTTGCCGGCGTACGCCTGCGACAATTTACTTCGGTTGTTCAATTTCCGGAACTTTTCTATTTGAGATTATTTACAGAGGTACTCTTTCTCCTCCTTCACTGTAGAAGTGAAAAAAATGAGGGCTCTTTTGAGCCCTCATTTTTTACAAAATCCGTCCGCTATATTTCTGAACCTGGAGTTTCTGTCACGAACCTGTTCAGCGGTAATGATCCATAGTCAGGTCATAGACCCGTTGCATATTTATAGCATCTTGCGAAAAATTCAAACCGACTTTTATGTCTTACATCAAATTGATAAAATAATCGCCGTCGCCGGAACTTTTGGATGTTGTTTTGGTTAGCAACTCATGTTTGAATGATTTGTTTTCTCCTGCTAGGTTGTGATAATGATAGAAGCCCCTGAATACAGGGGCTTCTTTTATGAGGAATAATATTTTAACAACCGCATCGTTTTCAGCCCGTCGAACCAGCGGTGAAACTGTAGAATAAAATGGTTCCTGCTCGGCGAAGAACGTTGAAGTCCCTCCCAGACCGTAGGGATATTTTCTCCTGTTATAAATTCCGGAAGCCCGGTGTCAATCAATTCGCAGTCAGAAAGAAATTGCTCAAGAGTACTCCGCTCACTCGATTCGGCCAGCAGCAATAAATTTTTCAACACTTCAAAGGCCATATCGGAATAGAATAAACGCTGCAGGTTGAAACCCTCAAGAGCTTGTTTCATCCGTATGCCGGTGCCAAGGTACACCCGCTCTGACAGCCTTGGTGACGGGTGAACCAGAATTTTATTAACAATTCCGACCCTGCGGTATTTGGCAATCTCCTGAAGAAAATAGAAATCTTCACCTGCTTTTTTTCGGGGGATACCGCCTACAGCGCAATATCCCTCGACGGAACAAACCATGGTGGAGCCGATGGCATGATAGCCATACGGTGAACCTGCCGTACGGAGCTTCCAGGCAGTAGTTTTAATGAATTTTTCATAGAGCCGGATTGCTTTCTCAATCTCACTGTTTTCAGAATACTGATGCCTGAAATCCAAAACGGCTGCGGGGGAATCACATTTTTTGAAAAAAGATTCAATCGTCCTGAGGTAATCCCTTTCAACGATAGTATCTGCATCGAGGCAGCAAAATAAACTTCCGGGAGCTGCATAGGGCAGGCAGATATCCATGCCGATTTTCCGGGCCATTCCTACACCGGCGATGCGAACGGGCAACGCCAGCCCTGCTGATGCCGCATCGACCCAGTTCAGTTCAAATGGCAGTGAGAGATTCTCAAATGCCCGGAGTGTTCTCAGGTTATCAGCCCGTACGCTGCCCGGAGCACCCTCTGCATTGTTTACGACAACCACGACGAGGGTTCTCTCCAGCAGGGTTGAGTTCTGTCGGGCAAGGCTCTGCAATGTTTTAGGCAGGAATTCAAATTCGCAGAAAGCAGGGATGACGATAAAAAAATCGTATTGCGGCCGAACTACAGCTTTAGCGGGCTTCCAGAGACCCTTGACCCCGCGTTTTCTCAAATAGGTCGCAATTGACGGATTCATTCTTGGGGCCAAATTCCTTTTGTTTTTAGTAAATTAACTGCAGTTTTATAATCATTGCCCTCAAGCCAGTGAATTTCAACACCCTTTCGTTGAAGATGCCTGAAGAAGGTCATCTGACGTTTTGAGAATTGATGAATTGCCGAATTGAGCTTCTGGAACATGTCATTCCAGCTAAGTTCATTTTGCAGATAACGACTTATGTAGCGATATTCCAACCCGAAATACTCAAGTTTCCGGTGAGAAATTCCCCGGGCAATCAATTTTTCCACTTCCCTCACGAGTCCGCCATCCAGTCTTTCTCTGAGTCTGTTGGTTATCCTTCGGCGCAGGATCTCCCTGGGATACCGAATACCCAGAACAAAAAACTTTGGTTTTAGGAAGTCTTTGATTATGTGCTCTGGTAGAGTTTCCTCCTTTGAGCTATCAGAGGCTATTTCAATCGCCCGTATCAGCCTTTTCTTATTTTGCAGATCCGTTGTATTATGCAAGGCCGGGTTTAATTTACCCAGCAACTGCCTTAAATCCTCCAGGGATTTTTTTTCGAGCCGCCTGCGCAGTTCGGGGTCAGGCGGCACTTCAGGCAGAGTAAAATCTCTCAGCACCGATTCAAGATAGAGACCTGTTCCACCACAGAGAATGGGGACTTTCCGGGCGGCAGCTATTTGTGAGAATGCAGCCAGAAAATCACGTTTAAAATGGAAGACGCTGTACTCATTTTTTGGATCAATGATATCGATCAGATGATGAGGAATCCGCTTATTCCCGATAGTGTACTCGCTAAGATCTTTGCCTGTACCGATATCCATGTGTCGATATACCTGGCGGGAATCGGCCGAGATGATCTCACCATCAAGGGTGTGTGCCAGCTGCACCGCAAGTCTGGTTTTACCGGTTGCAGTGGGACCCAGAATTACGATTATGTTGACCTCAGACATATTTTATTTTCAGTTCCATTAAACCGTTTCAGACTTACATTTTAATAAATTGCGTGCAACAGACTCGCAAACTGCAGAGAAATGCTGGAAAAATCATGGCTTTGTTTTTATTATGTCGCTTTGTTTGTATCCTTTTCGAAGGGCTCCGAGCAAAAGCAGACGCAACAGCCAATTACTGAATGGATAGGGCATAATTCTATATTTGAGCTTACCAACCGAAAAAAAGATCTTATTTAACAGCAGATCGCCAAGCAGTCTTTTCACAGACTTACCCATGATAAAATCTGCCCGCAGCGCCGGTGTCATATCAGGGTAATCATCCAACAGACGCGGGAGATTAAACTTGCCGTAGTGGTAGTATTTTTCAAGCCATGCTTCCAGCTCGTATTGATGTTGATCGATTGCAACTGCGGCAGCGGAATAGCGGATACCCCCGGGGAATATTTTCCATAATTTATAAGCATACAGGATATCTTCACCGCCGTAGCCTCGAAATCCTTCATCAAACAGGCCCACGGCATCTGCCGCCTTACGGGTGATTGACATATTCCCGGTGATGAGATACTGATAGGGCAGGTGTTTATTTTCTCCAAACTGACGGGCTCCCCGGCGCGGATACTCAAATAAATAACGCTGCAGCCGTGTCCTTTTCAATTCAGGTGCCGGGATCATCCGCCCGGCCACGGCTTCAATTCCGGGTTGTGACAGCGCCTTTACATGCTGCTCCGCAAAATCCGGTTTAACCCGCATATCGCCATCCAGAAAAATAATAAAATCGCCCCCCGCTGTAATGAGGCCTGAATTTCGCGTCGCCGCACGCCCCCGGTTTGTCTGATGCGTAATGATCTCAAAGTGTGCCGGCAGGCGCCGGGCTTGCAGCCAGCTCCCGGTTTGATCGGTGGAGCCATCATTTATTAAAATGATCTGCAATTGCCCGGGAGGATAAGTCAGCCGCTCGAGAGAGGCTACGGTTCGTCGAAAGAGTTTGCCACCGTTGTACACGGGAACGATAATTGAAACCCCGGGTCTTTCCTGGTCAGCCATTTACCGGAATTCCCATTTGACTGTAGTAAGCATAAAGTTGAGCGCCAACCGCTTCGAGACTGTGGTATTTCGCCACCCAGTTTCGGGAAATTTGTTTTTTTTCTCTGAGAGTATCCGGAGATTCGATGAGTCCTCTGAGTTTAGTCTCGAGAGTTTCGGGTGTTACATGGACAAAGGGGTGGTCCGGCATAAATTTCTGATAGTCCGCATCCATATTGGTCAGACAGACAGCTCCTGCCGCCATCGCTTCAATGGAATTCATGCCATATCCCGGCGCAACATTTGATATTTGATCAATATATATATCCGCTTCACTTTTTAAACGCAGGGATTCGGTGTGTTGCAGATTTTCGATGAATATGAATCGAATACCATGAGTTTTCTCCAGACTGTAGCAAACTTCAAGAATACGGTCGGAGCCTTTAAAATAACGATTACGTGTCGCATGACAGAGGGTCAGGGGCTTGTGCAGTTCGAGATTGCAATGCACTGAGGCCACATCATAAGGCAGGTGTAAGTATTTTATATTGGGATGCCTTGGAAGCAGGTCAAGTTCGCTGGTCAGGTTCAGGGTGATATGTCTGTCAATTTCCGGGATGACCCCGCGGTGACGTAATTCAATCCCATGAAAAATGTTAAAGATGGGTTTACCCATGGCCGATACCCGTTTGACAAAACTCCCGTTGCGATAAAACCCGAGCCCGGTTTCAAGATGATACAGGTCATAGGAAAATAAATTATGTTTTTTAATCGCAGGCTCCACCCACATACGCCAGAGTACATCCCGCAGTCGGAACCATTCCCGGATCAGGCGGCTGTCGGGCCGCCATACCGGGGGAATTCCGGCAAGCTCGATTTCTTTCTGAGGTCCACCGCTTCTTTGGTAGATAAATTCCCTCAGCTTTAAAAACCAGGGTTTGGGGGCAACCAGCGGGAGATTGAGACAAATATCGTCGGGGAATCCGAATTGCGAAGGGAAATAAGTTACGAAACGACATTCATTTCCGCGTATTCGATGAATATTCTGCCACACATTGAGATTTCCAACCACGTTTTCAGGAGCGATGTACAAGATTTTCATGAATCAGCACCCGCCTTTTTAAGTCTGAAAAGAGAGAAAATTATGACGACAAGGTAAACTGCAAACAGAATAACAGAGGTCTGAAGTGAAAATTTGAAGATAAATTCCAGCAGATATATTCCGCAGCCCAGACCAAACCGGGGCAGCACAAACCGCCAGTTGAAAGGTATCCTGAAAAGCCGCTGAGTATGAAAATAAAGCGTGACCCCCATTAATGCAAAAGATATACAGGTAGCCCAGGCTGCCCCCATAATACCCCAGCGTGGAATAAAGAGTAGGTTCAGACCGATATTTGAAACGGCCCCGATGGCCCTGTACCGCGGCAGTGTGCGGGACATATTTTTAAAAAAGATTCCAGGCATGAGCAGATCATAAAACCCGAGAAAGATATATCCCAGCATGATTACAGGAATAATAGCAGTCGAATCCCAAAAGCGTTCTCCGATAATAGTATAGCCGAACAGGTTCAGCCTGACCAAATCATCCACAAACAGAATAAAGAAAACCCAAATTCCGGTGAGAGCGATGGCAATGTAGGATGCGATATGGGCAAACAATTCGGGTGCCCGGGGATCTTTTTCTTTACTTAGAAAAAAGGGCTGCCAGCCCATATTGAAGCCCGTAACAACAATGAGCATTAGACTGCCGAGTTTATAACCCGCACTATAAATACCAACCAGTTCCCGACCTCCCAACCAGTCCACCAGATACCGGTCGGACAAATCCATGACAACCTGGAAAAAGGCGGCCGGTATGAAAGGAATTCCAAAAGAGAGCATTCGCCTGAGCAGTTCTTTGGAGTACGATGAAAAACGAAGATTTTTCAGCAGCGTGGGCAGGATCAGCAAAAACGAAACGACTGCGGCAATCAAGGTAGCCTCTATTGCACCGGTTACACCCAGGCCCTCATAGGTCACGAGTTTAATGTTGGCGGCCATGGTAACTATTACATTTACCAGAGCGAAAAGCATGAATTTCAGGGCACGATTGTCAAAACGCAAAAGGATCATCGCTCTTACGGAGATGGCATCCAGAAAGAGTATGCCAGCAATATAGTGCAGCCAGGCCGGGTTATTTTCGCCGAAAAGCACAGTTGTGAGAGGAGTGGTAAA
This sequence comes from Fidelibacterota bacterium, assembly GCA_024277615.1. Lineage (GTDB taxonomy): Bacteria > Fidelibacterota > Marinisomatia > SCGC-AAA003-L08 > JACNLC01 > JAADGM01. The sequence continues at coordinate 23,750 of JAJRUW010000011.1, forward strand.
TAACCAAACCAAAGCTGAAAACAGGAAGGATGTAACAAATAAAGTGATGAACGTGGTCGTCACTACCTCGGCTTTTTTTTCGGTCTCTCCGGCATAAAATTTCATGAGGGACGAGGCCATCCCGTAATTATAAAAAATCTGGGCAAAACCGATAAAAGTAAAGATCAGTGAAAGCGTACCGTAATCTTTTTGTGAAAATGAATTGGTGTAAATCGGTACCAACATGAACGAAACAAAACGGATCAGGATATACCCGAAACTATAGATCACCGACTCTTTGAAAAATTGTTTTAGTGAGCTGAACATTTATACTATTATCGGATGACTAACATGTGGGAGAGTGCCATAGGTCTGCAGTGGGCGTAATTGCAAACTTTCCTCGAAGCATCCCATGGTTCGGAGGCGTTAACAAGACCTCAAACCGGGTAAGATTTTGAAAAGGCTTTGCGGAGCATGCCCCTTGAGGAGAGTTCTTCCTTGAACCGGATCAGCTTTTTGCTCGGGGTCAGAGGGTTATCTGCCCGGGGGTCCTGGGATACGCCAAAATCCAGACTACTGAACCCCTGTTGATAAGCCCATTTTATGGTCTCAATGATCTGAAGTGTGGCTGGTTGAAACTGTGAATAACGGTAATCAATCATATTATAAAAAATTATGGCTACGCGGTCATTAGCAACGAAATTCAGTGTGCCCCCTATGGGAGTTTTACCGGCATACAACATGAGCAGGTGAAAACCGGCCGGAAACAGAGCATTCAGTTTCTGCAATTCTTCCAGCGTGTGCGTTGGTACAGAGGAATGACGTTTTTTATTTTCGAGCAAAATGGGGTAAAATTGCGCATAATCCTTATTCCACTCAAGATGGAGATCATTCTCTTCTATGAGTCGGTCATAGTATGTACTGGATCGATTCTTTTTCCGGTAAATTACCGACAATTTCCCGGGCAGGTCACCGGTTGTGTCAATCACGCTGGAGATATAATTCTCCTCTACCTTGAAATTGCGCCACAGCAGGGCATATTCGAGTGTTTCATCAGGCTCCCGGAAATAAATTGACGGCGTCGGAACAAAAAACGTACGTTGAAATTTTTCCTTCCTGCAATAGGCTTCAAACGAAAGGAGAAGCTCATCTGCATCTGAATAGGAAATGCGATTAACAATGAAGCCGCCGAAGCTGGCTCCCGGATGAGAGAACAATACTTTCTGATGGCCTTCCTGTATTTCGGCCGCAGGGAACAGACCGATGATATTATGGTTTTTTTGAAATATCAGGGAATGATCCAGGAAATTACGTGTGAGATGATAGTTGAGGAAATCACGGTAATTGAAAATCGTCCCGTTATTGGAATATCTGACAAATTTGTCCCATTCCTTTTTGTCACAAGGTTGATATTTTCTTGCTGTGATCATGAGCTCCGTGGCGTAGTGTTTTTATACCTTCAGTCCGCTGTCAAACGGGCTGTACTGTACCGCTAAGTAAATTGGCAATCAATATATTTCCTCAATCCATTTCCTCAAAATCCGTAAATTAATAATAACGAATGAACAGGAAATTAAGCATAATTGCTTCTTTAATACAGCTCAAGAATTCTAAATAAGACAGGAATAAATATGGCAATAATTAAAACCGTAACCGCGCGCCAGATTTTAGACTCGCGGGGGAATCCAACCGTGGAAGCAGATCTCACCTTATCAGATGGCAGCTTTGGCCGCGCCGCAGTCCCCAGCGGAGCATCGACCGGTGAACACGAAGCGGTTGAGCTTAGGGACGGCGGCGGCGATTTTAACGGGAAGAGCGTCTATCAGGCTGTCAAAAACGTGAATTCGGAAATACGAGACCTGGTGACGGGTTTGGACTCCTCTGACTTTAGGGCTATTGATCAAAAAATGATCGCGCTGGATGGTACAGAGAACAAAAGCCGCCTTGGGGCAAATGCAATTTTGGCTGTATCAATGGCCATCGTGCGGGCAGATGCAGCCTCCCGCAAGCTGCCCCTCTATCGCTATTTGCATACCGGGAATGATTTTTTAATTCCCGCCCCCCAAATGAATATTTTGAATGGAGGCAGTCATGCGGACAATAATGTGGACATTCAGGAATTCATGATTTTTCCCCTTGGCGCCAGGAGTTTCCGCTCAGCCCTGCAGATGGGAGCCGAGACTTTTCACAGCCTCAAATCAGTATTGAAGGGGAAAGGGCTCAGCACGGCAGTTGGAGACGAGGGCGGCTTCGCGCCTGATTTGCGCTCCAATGAGGAAGCCATCGAGGTCATCCTCGAAGCAGCCGAAAAAACCGGGTATAAAATAGGCGAAGAACTGTTTCTGGCAATTGATACTGCCGCCAGTGAAATCTACGACAAAACCACAAAGCAATATCATCTGGCTTCTGAGAACAGGCATCTTTCAGCTTTTGAAATGATCGAATATTATGCAGATCTCGTCTCAAAATACCCAATTCTCTCTATTGAAGACGGACTGGATGAGAATGACTGGGAGCATTGGCCTCTGCTGCAGTCAAAACTCGGCGGGAAAATTCAGATTGTTGGGGATGACCTCACTGTGACCAACCCCAAACGATTACAGCGGGCGATAGATGAAAAATGTATGAACGCAATTCTAATTAAACTGAACCAGATTGGCAGTGTGAGCGAAACCATTGATACGATAAATTTAGCGAAAAATGCCGGTTATGCTTCTGTTGTATCACATCGGTCAGGTGAAACGGAAGATACGATTATTGCAGATTTTACCGTTGCTATGGGTACGGGACAATTGAAATCCGGGTCTGCTTCACGGTCCGAACGCATTGCCAAATACAACCAACTGCTGCGGATTGAAGAAGAACTGGGGACACAGGCAAAATTCCCGGATAAAAGTATCCTCGGGTA
>JAJRUW010000012.1 GCA_024277615.1 Fidelibacterota bacterium
CGTGTGATCTTTACAGCGTTGCGGACAAAAGTACGCGTGATCAGGCAAAGCTCTGCAGCACCGCCTGCACCCGGGGCAGAATAATAAGTGAATTCGCCGGCATGAGGGGCAGCAAGAAAACGCCATTGGAAATAGACCCTGTCGCGCACTACGGTCACCAAACCCGGTGGCATTTTCGAGTCCAGGGCCGCCAGGACTGCGGGGTCGAATTTCCGGGTTTTAGTAACAGCGGGATCTGGTTTTGCACCCCGTACGAGCTTAAAAGCCTGCAGCAGAGGTGTGGCCAGGAACGCTGCCGATTTTAGGACCGCCCCCCTGACACCCCGGGACTCCCTGATCAGGGGAATACTCAGGGGACGCAGGGGAAACATCTGCAGTTTCAGATCATCGCGCACACCCCAGCCATGTTTTTTGTGGATTTTTGCTGCTAAAATGTTGGGGAAGCCTATGAGAAGTTTATACTTTTCACGCATGAAAGCGTCAGCTGCGGATTCAAATTTTCGTCCTCGATACTGGTTTAAAATATAAAGATCAATCAACCATGCACCCGGTAATTGTTCTTCCCCTACCTTTACGACTGTTGGGATCAGGGCAAAGTAACCCACATATTCCGAAGGTGATAGTGCGATGACATATTGATTTTCTCTGCCGTTGCAATACCAGTCACCGTGGGTACGCAGAAAAGTGCTTTTCCCTTCGGCGAAACAGTTATCCAGAAGATCCTCCAATAACCGGGGATCCGTCCGGGTAAGGCTGTAGATTGAACAATGTGGTGCCGGAGTGTCTTTCATTTCCCTTCGATCCTCTTTTTTGTTAGATGATATACATGCTCCATCTCTTTAACAGAGTTTTGAACCGAATATTTCTCGTTCACTGTGGTTCTTCCTGCGCTGCCGATTTTTTCGGATAAATTCTCATCCTGCAGCAGGGCAGTCACCCGGCGGTAGATAGTCTCTGCATCACCTGATTCCACGAGAAAGCCATTCCTGCCATCCTGAATTATCTCAGGTACATCTCCCACGCTGGTTGAAACAACCGGAACGCCTGCCGCCATGGCTTCCAGTACGACATTCGGCGTACCCTCGGATAACGAAGTAAGGCAGAATACATCCGTCTCCCTTAACAAGTTGGGAATATCATCCCGCTGACCGGTAAAAATAATGGATTTTTCCAAATTCAGATCGGCAGTCAATTTTTTCAGATCACGAAAGAGCGATGCCTCTCTCGGAATGCTCACGCCTACAATGAGGCATTTTACATCCGGTATATCCCTAATGACCCTGGCCATGGCCTCAATAAACAGTCTGTGGTGTTTCTGGGTTCGGATATTACCCACTGTTATAACTACTTTTGTTTCGGCATCGATGCCGTATTCGGAAAGGTCGGCGGCGGCGGTCTGCCTGTGCGCAGTATCGCCGGGCTCCAGAGCATTCCTGACATAGAATACTTTATCCGCCGGGTACCCACTGTCAATCAACTGGTCCCTGGCGATTCTGCTGTTTACGACTATGCTGCCGACGGAATAGTAGCTGATCCAGCGGAATACAGGGTTCATTTTATTAAGGGCAACCGATAAAGGATTATTCCTGAGCGAGCCCAATCGAACCGGAACGCCTGCTAAAAAACCACAGATCGAGGCATAAGGATTTGCATAAAAACTCCAGGAGTGGATGATATCCGGTTTTTTCGCTTTAAGTATCCTGGTGATGGCCCGGATACGTTTAAACGGCCCCCGGTCTTCGGGTGTCAGCTGCCAGACCGGAATCCTCAGGCCCTTTAAACGATTGGTATAGGTTTTCGACGGGACATTGTTCAGGCTTATAATACCGACGGAATATTTATCCTTCGGGATGTTGCTGCACAGATAATAAAGCTGTTTTTCCGCTCCCCCGCGGCCTAAAGAATCGGTGATATAAATTACAGATATTTTAGAGACCGCCACGGTTATTCCGGACTTCCTTTTAAGGTCCTAATGGGTTTCAGAAACAGTCCGCTCAATTTTGCATCGAGATAATAAGAATGGGAAAAACTGATATCCACCCTGGGAATTTCGAATTGTGCCTGCCCCAGTTTCTGTGGAATTACTGCGAATGCTCCCTTGTACCCGGCATTTTTTACTGCCTTCATCACTCTCCTGTCATAAACACCATTCGGATAAGCGAACCAATCTACCCGCTTTCCCCCCAGTTCTTCCAGGGTGGCTTTGGATTCACTCACTTCCTGTTTTAAATTTCTGTCATCACACGTCGTAAGCAGGGGGTGGCTCACAGTATGAGCCGCCACCGTGATCAATGGATGCTCTGCGCACAGCCGTACCTGCTCTGCCGACAGTCCCCTGTAAAGATCGGCTGCTGCATCATCCGGGATTTCTTCCAGACTGTCCCAGCCGGTAAGAGCTCTGGATTTCACAAAATGCAGCCAGTTGTCCGGGTCCAGCACATGCTGTGTGGAAATAAAAAAAATGGCCGGAGCTTCATATTTCTCCAGCAAGGGCCGGGCATTGGTGTAATTATTTTGTTTTCCGTCATCAAAGGTCAACAGAACACCGGATTTTTGGCCGGATAGGGCCTCTTCAGGCGTCAGGAATGCAAAGCGTTTCTGCAGCCACAGCAGGATCGCCTCAAATTCAGCCACCCTAAAACCCGTCTGTGCCAACGGCGGTAAATTAGGGTAATGTTCACGGTTTACACCATGAAAATTCAGGATGTAGCAGCCCTTTTGCACCAGCAGCCTCCGGGCCAGGGCAGATATACCGCTGTAATGTAAAATCCGGGCAATGTGATGATGATAGAGCATCAGTCCGCCTGTCTCAATTTCCCCCAGGCTGCCTCGAGGTGAGTACCGATCTCACGCTGCCAGTTCTCCAGTGTGTACTGCTGAGCGGTCTCCCGGGCATTTTTGCGCAGCCTGTTGAACCATTTTTCATCTTCCGCAAGAGCGAGTACGGCCCGGGCTATCGAGGCAGGTTCGATGTCCGAAAGTAAGATACCGTTTTTATCACCAATGAGCACAGGCAGAACCGACACAGGCGTCGTTACTACCGGCAACCCGCAGGCCAGGGCTTCGAGAACGGCCTTGGGGAAACCTTCGGAATCCGTTGGAAAACAGAAAATGTGAGATTTCAGCAGTACGGAGATCACACCTTCATGATCAAGATAGCCGTGAAACCTGACCGCCTTTTCCAGTCCCAAAGCTACGATGAGCCGTCTGAGTCCCGCCAGTTCGCTGCCGTCGCCGACAATCTGCAGTCTTGCCCCGGGGAATTTTTCAATTATGGCCGGCATGGCCCTGATGATCCGGTCGGTGTTTTTGCCCTTTTCCTGCCGGGCCACGGTTACCAGGGTCGGGGAATCTCCCCGTCGGTAGGGGAGCTGCTTAGGCAGGCTTTCAATTTCAGCCTGTGTCAGGGAAGACGCAAAGATCCATTTGATAGCTGAATTCCGGGGCTCCGGCGGCTTAGTATCGCCCCCGGTGGCGAGGACCACATTCCGTCCTCCCGCGATCCTGATCATGAATCTGAACAGCAGTTTCCGGCGCATTTGAGAGCCGGGGTCCCAGCGCCCGCAGTAGCGGATGAAGAGGGGTTTTTTCCGCAGCCGTGCCATGACGGCTCCGAAAGTGCCTATATCACCGGCCAAGGGTGTGTGGACCGCATCATTACAGCTGATCCCGCGCCAGATCCGCGGCAGATTGACCAGCATCCAGGGGAACAAGTATAATTTTCTTAGCCAGCCCCTGCCGTGGGGTTGAGACAGGGGTTCCACGGTCAGATGAGGCCCTTTTAAAGGCATCACGGCGCCTGAGGTCTTTGACCCGTAAACCGGGACCAGCAGGGTTGTGGCGTCAAACAGACCTGCAATGGCTTCCATCTGAAAGGGGAAACCGCCGTCGGTGGCATAACCGGAAGGCGAATCCGGATCACGCCAGCAGGGTTTATGGGAGACAACGATGAGCTTCATCGTTGCAGCGCTATTTTATAAAGTTCCCCGGCCATTTTGCCATAGGTCGCTGAGAAACTGTATTTTTCTTCAATCTGTTTTCTGGCGGCCCGGCTCATCATTTTGGACCGGTCGGCATCCCCGGCAAGCTTCAGACTGACGGCGGCAAAGTCCTCCTCTTTCTGACTGATGAAGAGCCCCTGATCGGGTTCCAGCCCCATGCCTGCAACCGCATCCGGCGTGGCAATCACCGGACAGCCCAGGGACATAACCTCCACCAGCCGGCTCCTGAAGCCGTAAGTGCCCTGCCAGGGGCAATGAAGCGCCGTAAGTCCCGCAAGCACATGCTGCACATCTTCTACAAAACCCGTCACTTTAATACGGTCGTCCTCCTGTAATGCCGTCAGTTCTTCCGTGGGATTGGCCCCGATGATCCAGAATTCCGCCTGCGGGAATTGCTCCCAGATAAGCGGCATGATATTCCGCACGCAATAGCGGGCCTGGCGCCGGTTCTGCTCACCGGACATACTCCCGAAAAAACCAAATCTGGGCGGTTTCACCGGTCTCCGGCTAAAGGGCCACTCATCAAGATCAATGCCCATTGAGATCTGCAGTATTTTATTTTCCGGCATCCGGCTAAGCAGATATTCGGCTTCGCCCTGAGAGATCGCAATGAGATGATCATATTCCCGCCAGGCGGACTCTTCCGCCTGCCTGTAAGCCCTCAGATAATAATTTTTCAACAGTTTTACCAGCGGATTTGGACTTTGCTCCAGATATACACGATAGGTCTGCCAAAGAATATCGTGCATGTCCAGAACTGTGGGAATCCCTGTTTCGCTGCAGTATCCGGCAAGGCGGTGGGTATGCCAGTACTCAAACATGACCAGATCATATTGACGGATATCACAGTATTCCCGCACCCGCCGGGGCGTCAGTTCGACCCTGCCCAGGAGGAAGTTGGATTTTTTCAGTCCGGTTACTGCTGCATACAGTGCCGCCAGGAATTTATAGAGCAGACCTTTGAGACCTCTCTCACCGGTCAGGGACGGCAGGACCAGAGATTCATCCACATATTCAGCCAGCATCCGTTTAATCTCCGGGATCTCATCCTTTTTCCCGAGCGTCAGAAAAGTAACCTGAAATTGTGTTCTCAAAGCCCTCAGGCTGTTCCGGACCCGCATCTGCTGCCCCGAATTTCCGGGGAAGGGTTTGACATTTGATATGATCAGTATTTTCTTCCGTTGGTCCATTGGTTTTGACTCACCAGTCCAAAGTTTCAATATAGCCCAGATTCAGGAGGAGGTCATTATATCCTGACTTAAATATTTTTTTCAATTCGGGCGTAAAATGATTTTCCCAGTCCCCGGGCTTACCCCTTCTGTAATGACTCACGGCAGCATCAGCCCCCTTAACTGTCTGCTTCAGCTTTTTAAAACTGAATTTTGTCAGTATTTCTTTCAGCTGCCGGGCCTCAGTCTGAAGCCCCAGAAATTGAAAGATCGCTTTGAAACGAGCCTGGGGATCACTGATAAGCTCCTCATATTTTATCTCCAGAAAACTACTGCGCTTATAATTCCAGTTGCCCATTTCAGTGGTGATACGCTTGAAATAAGCCGAATGGTCTATCAAATACTTTAATCCCTCTTCTTCTGAAATTGAATTTAAAACCTTACGATTATCCAGAATTTCATGTGCTTTCGGATCCCTGACGATATGAGATTTTTTATGCGAAAAATACATGGAAACCAGTATGTCCCGGGGATCTCTGATAACATGAAATCCGCGGCTTTTAATGCTTGTGAGCTCAACGATATCGGAACTGTAGTCCTGTATGATAATAAATTTATTCAGCAGCAATTCACGCCCGGTAATTTTCCGCCGCCAATCACATTTCACCCAGGGCAGACGGTTTATATCTGCAACCGCTCTCACAATATTAATAACATACTGCGTCGCACATTTATGGTGACTGACATAGAGGTATTTTTCTGAACTGCTCCCGGAAAGCAGGTGCTTCGCTATGGCAAAGCATCTTTTGGAAATTCTCGAAGAGGTCCTGTAAATTCGCGGTACCAATCGGTTCTTCATGATCATCAGATTTTATAGCCGGATTTAGAACAATCTACAGACACCGTCAATCCCCGGAGGCCAGCCTGATGAGTTGGTCTGCTATTCTTTCTGCGGCGTGTCCGTCAAGATAAGGACCGAAGAACTTTTTGGTGAATTCCGCCCTGTCGGCAGAGCCCCGCTCAGGTTCTCGCAAGGCCTCTAAAATCATCCGCTCAAGGTCTGAAACACTCCTTGCCACGGCCACTGCACCGCTTTCTGCCACGGGCCGGTAATGATCAAAAGCGATATGTCGGTCCCAGCGCAAGTGATGGGGCAGTTTGCTCCCCGGCGGGTCAAAGCCGATATTGATGACGGGTTTGTCGTGCATGATAAATTCAAGGGAAACGGTGGAAGCGGCATTGATGCTCAGACAGGCATGGTGAATTAAACTGGTATAGATCTCCAGATCCTCATATAAGGGTGTGAACCATTTTTTATCCCAGGCCACAGCCGGCCAGAAGACATCTTTTTGTCCCTGTTTTGACAATTCAACCATCTCCGGGCTGGTCCCCTTCACGTAGATACGGACCACCAATTGAGGCTTCGGGTCCAGTTCCAGTTCGTCGAGGAGGGAAATAATTTTCTGCACATGTTTATATTCTTCCGGGAAATGCCGGTCCACGCCCGTCGTATAGAGGATGAAAGGTCTGTCAGGGTCAAAGCCGATTCTGTCCGCCAGAGCTTCCCGGGATAATCTGTATTCGGGTTTGAAGTGGAAATCAAATTGGGGAGTCCCTGTAACAAATACCCGTTCAGGGGGAATGTCATCATACAGTTCCAACAGTTCATTTTTCATGTTTTCATTCCAGACGAAGAAATAGTCGTAAGGGACGAAGATACGGCTCCGGGAGGTGAGGTTGTCCCAGGAAAATATGAAACCGGCCGTGGGGATGCCCAGTTTACGGGCCACCTTGGCGGGCAATTCACCGGCAGGGCCGTGAATATGGGAACAATTGAAAACCAGATCAGGCCTGCGTGTTTTGAAGATCTCATCGAACTCCCGGGTGGGCCGCAGAACATAGCTCAGCCACCTTTCAAGTTTCGTCATTATTTTCAAAGCCGGCCGGTTTGCGAATGGTAAAACCAACAGCTTGGTCAGCAGCCGTTTCAGAGATTTCAGGGTCGAGCTGCGGGCCGTATAATCATCCGTTTCCCAGCGGTTTTGGGCCACACCGCTCCAGAGCCAGCGGAAGTGGGCATCATGGATGATCGTGCGGTAAAATTTTAATATTTTCTTTTCGGAAAACTGCTTCAGAGGGATGATCTCATCCACCAGGGGCTCAAACCGCCTGAGGAAGCGCTCATCATCAAGCACGGAAAGCAGGGTCAGGTTTGCTTTTGCATGCAAAATTTTCAGCGTATCGGAATATAAAAAATTTCTCACTGCCTCGCCCCGGGAGATGATCAGGAGAATATGCGGTCTGGTGTCATTTGTCGTCATTGGCCTCTTTCAGCTTGCATTGTGGTCAGATACTCTTTTTTCTATCCGCAAAATTAACAAATCCCTCTAACGGCAACATCAGGTTAAGTTTACCACAGTCTGCAGGCATGCTTACACCACAGAACGGTTTAAAAACTGTATGGTACGGGAACTTCCCGGAACAGCGGATAATACGATCCGTGAAGTAAGGCGTCAATAAATTTACAATGTGTCGATCCGGCGGAGTTTCCCCCGGACCTTTTCCTCAACCGGATAGATGATCTTTTCCGCTACACCCAGTGCTTTCTCAACCGATCTGATATAACGCACCAGTCTGTAAAAGCCCATGATCTCTACCGATGCCGCCTGGTCGGAACCGTACATGGACCTGTCCAGTGTGATATGGCGCTCAATGGAAGTGGCCCCCAAAGCCACGGCAGCCACGGAAACCACGAGACCGACCTCGTGGCCGCTGTAGCCCACATCACAGCCGAATTTTTCCCGTAGAACCGGTATCATCCTCAGATTGGCCTGGTCTTCCGGCATGGGATAGGAGCTGTTACAGTGCATCAGTTCATAACTGCAGCCGGCCTTTTTGAAGATTTCCACGGCCTTTTCAACCTGATCCAGGGTACTCATTCCGGATGAGATAAAGGTGTGTTTTTTTTCTTCTGCGATGGCTTCAAGAAGCTTCCTGTGGGTCAGCATGGCCGAGGCAACCTTGTTGTAATTACAATTATAATTTCTTAAGAAAAGCTGACTTTCCAGATCCCAGGCAGATGCGTACCATGCAATTCCTTTCTGCCGGCAGTAATCGTCAATCTCATCAAATTCTTTTTTCCCGAATTCAAGACCATATTTCTGTTCACGGTTGGTTGTACCCCAGGGGCTCTGCCTGGGCACATCCAGTTCTTCGGGTGTATAGACCTTATCGATGGTTCGTTTCTGAAATTTAACGGCATCCGCTCCGGCAAAGACCGCCCCGTCAATGAGTTTCTTTGCAAGCCTGATATCACCGTTATGGTTGATCCCGATTTCCGCAATAATGAATGTGGACATTGATTCTCCTATTTAAAGTCAGTTAATGTTTTCGAAAAGCCGTTTTTCAACCAGCTCACAGATTATGTGTCCGATGAGGATATGTGATTCCTGAATACGGGCAGTCACTGTGGAGGGCACACAAATACAGTCGCACAGTTTCGCCAGTTTCCCTCCCTTATCGCCTGATAATCCAAAAATGCGGAGCCCTTTGCGCCGGGCTGCTTCAACGGCACTTAAAATATTAGCGGAATTCCCGCTGGTGGTAATGGCAATAAACACATCTCCCGGATTCCCCAGAGCCTCTAATTCTCTCGCAAAGATCTCTTCGTAAGCATAGTCATTCCCGATGGCCGTAAGGGAGGCATTATTCGCGCCCAGAGCGATGGCCGGCAATGAGCGTCTTTCAAGCATAAAGCGGCAGACGAATTCACCCGTCAAATGCATGGCATCGGAAAAACTACCGCCATTCCCGGCAAAGATCAGCTTGCCGCCGCCATTGAAGGTTTCGACAATACTATCGACAACTTCAAGGATCTTTCGGATCGCGGCAGAGTCCTGCCTGAGCTCATTTTTAACGTATATACTCTCGTTGATCCGCCGCCGTATTAATTCTATCATTTCTCCCCATTCCCGATGAGATCTAAAAATTCCCGAATTACTCCTTCTCCGCCCCTTGATGTCAAAATTAAATCGGCAATTTTTCTGATTGCGGGATGGGCATCGGCAGGCGCAATTGAAATACCCACCCACTGCATCACTTCACGATCGTTAATATCATTGCCGAAATAAATGACCTGTTCTCGGTTTATATTATGCTTTTTAAGGTGTTTTATCAAAGTATCTTTCTTATCGGATGATCCCTGAATACAAGGGATCCGCAACTTTTCCGCCCTCCGCGCTACTACCGGATTTTTTTCGGTGGAAAGGATGATCTGGGGGACTTTCATTCTGCGTAATTCGGCCACTGCCAGGCCGTCACCCCGGTTTACTACCACGGCTTCCGTACCCTCCTGATCTACCAATACGCGATTGTCTGTCATGACACCGTCAAAATCATAGACCACCAGTTCAATTTGTTCAATTCTGATTTTCATCGCTTCTCAATCTATAAAGATCAATAATCATTTTATCGACGAGGAACAAAAATTCTGCATAAATCAATCTTCAGTTTGAATAAATACGGATGTAATTCCTGATTTTTTTCTTCAGCTTGTATTCCCAGGTTTTAAAAGGAGTTTTGGGCCTGTTATTCATCACCCACTCATCATTCAGTGTCTGATAGTAAATAATGGATTCTTCAATTTGTGAATATTCCCGAATCGGTTTACTGTCTCCACTTTCCAGCAATAATCCCATATGGGCTTGATCCAGGGTATAAAGCCTTGCTCTTATTCTATAGCCCAGAAAGGGCAGAATTTTCAGGGCTGTCGGGGACGTCAGCCAGAAGCAGTGATCAATCCGGCTGACATTTTGTGGTGGACCGTATCTTCTGCACTCGCAGTTAAAATCAAGAAAGTCCATAAAAAAAACGCCCCCCGGTTTTAGCAGCGATCTTATTTTATTCAGTACAAATTTCAGGTCATACAGATGCTCCACTGTTCTGCACAATAAAATGAGATCATATTTTTGATCTGTCTCCCAGGTCTCAAAATTTGAGTTGATACTCCTGAGTCCGGCGGCTTCGGTCACCTTTATTTCCCCTAACGAAGGGTCAACGACGGTAGCATTCATGGCATATTTTTTATTAAAAGCCATTGAAACACCGCCCTCACTTCCACCAATATCCAGTAAGGTCATGCCCTCTTTGATGTCGATGAGCCCGTCAATTGACATCAACAGTCCGGCCGCATATTGAGTTTGCTTATTTAAGCGCGATTCGCTGGAAATTGCTTTGCCATGATATTTATATTGATAAATTAATCTTCGATAGATCGCTTCCTTATAAAATACATCATAGCTTTTGTTGGTCAGGCGATCAAGTAAAAATATCAATCCGCATTCATTACAAATGGCAGTTCTGATCGGGTTACCATAACGGTCCTTATCCGAGATTACCGAAAGATCATGGGAACTGCAAATATTACACACGGGGGTACTTTCAAACTCCAGATTTTTGATCAGGGAGTTGATTTTGCCGCATCTTAATTGTCTCTGCTTTAGTTCTTTTGCGCTGTGGAGAAACATTAATACTCTTTTGCCCTATTTGTTTTCTGCAATATTATCATTATTGGACAGCGCAGAACAAGAAATTGGTTTGAGCCGCTGAGGAATTTCCAGAGGCCAGTACAACCTGAATAACATGCCCAATAACTGTTTCTTTCGGTTCAGTGCTGAAAGTGAGCTGATAAATGACCTCTTTGAAGTTGAAACCTGATAGTTGAAAATCGACATGATTTTGCCCAGCAGGCTCTCAATGGTAGAAACCTGACGTCCGGTGAGGGAATCTTTCCAGCGGCCGATGGGAGCGGTGCTGATGGCGGAAAATTTATCTTTGAACATTGAGTTACCGTGCCAGGGCTGACCGAATTTTGTGGGCGTTGTCAGAACTGGTTCGTATTTCAGCCCTAAGAAATCCATCACCAGGGACATTGTTGAGGCGGGATAGCGTAACAGGTCTTCATAGCGCAAGATCAAACCGTTGCCGGATTGCTGCTGAAAATACTGCATATACCAGACACTCATTCCCCATCTGTAAATAAACTTCCCTAATTTCAGCGTTTCCTTCCCTGCCGATTGCCGCTGCTTTTTGCGGTTGTTTGAGGAGTAGGTATCCCGCGGGTCCCTGATGATATAGAGTACTTTCATCCCGGGATACCAATCGATGAGTGCCTGCAAATATTTTTCGTGACCCGGAGTTTTCTCGACCCAATACTTTTTATCGGCCTGGCCGGAAACCTGTGCATAAGCGGTCACCAGTGCCGGTAACAGATGTTTATAGCCGGGATGATCTTGCGTTCTCATTTTTTCCAGAAATATTTTTTCAAACTCAGAATAATCGAAACCGCTGTAGTCGAAATTCCCGTCCAGTTCGCGTTCATATCTTCCCAGTGAGAGGTGGTTCACGGCACTTTCATGAATGAGCCAGTCTGCCATATCCCCGACTGATAATTTCCAGAAGGATATGGTATCATATAAAAAAGTCTCTTCAGGGAATACGGCTATTTCCGAATGACCGTCCAAAAGAGATGCCAGCAAGGTAGTACCGGATTTGGGATGTCCGCAGATGAGAATATTTTGCATTTAAAGTTTCTCCCTCAACTGTATAACTTCACTTTGCTAAAAGAACTTTCTAAGCAGATCATAGCGTTTCAAATCATTTCGTAAATAAAACCAGCCGCTGATGAAAAAGGATGTTGCAACAATTAGCAGAATTAAGATAATGCCGAACCATGTATTGGGGTAGTAATGAACATTAACACCAATGATAACCCAAATGATTAGTAATAACAGGGGGATTAAAAATGTATCTTTGATGAATTCAAAAACAGATCGCCCCCCCGTTGTCGTCCTGATAACATACATGACAATCCAGGGGAGGGCTATAAACGTCTCGCCAATCAACACTGCAAAAATAACTCCCCGAATACCATAATAGTGAACCAGAACCAGGGCAGCTGTGAAATTTGTTATTCCATTCACCAACGATACCAATCCCCTTCTTTTAAATTCAAACCTCACCTGCAACAGCATTTTATAACTAAATGTAAAAACGAACATGGAAGTAGCCAAAGCGACTAATAAATTTGCCGTATCCCCGGCGTAATACTGCTGACCCACCCAGCGTTTTACGAAGACACCGTTGATCTGCCAGAGGAATACAAAGACAAAAACAGAGATAAAACTGTAGAACCTCAATAAAACTGATATGATTTTGGAGGCGCCGTCATTAGCATTATCGTTATGATATTTTTGTGTCAATCCCGGTCGCATGAGGATTGCAAATCGGTTTGATTGTGTTTTAATGATCATTGGTAACGCCATGAGCAGGGAATATTTGTTCACCGCCACCATTCCCAGTCCGGGTGTTATCCCGAGAATGACCCGTGAACTCTGGAGGCTCAGCATTCCCCCAATGGATGCAGCAAACACCCAGCCGCTGATCCCCAATAAACCCCGGATTGAGCCGTATTCAAGGGGCGGCCGGAATAACTGCAGGCGGATTCCAGCCCTGGACGCCAGCCTCCTGACAAGGACAAAGAAAAACAGGACACCGATGAGGGCCGCAAGGGCCAGGCCGTATAAAGACCAGCCGAAATAAACCAATACAACCCCCAGGATGGTTGTCAGGAGTGTGTTAATGATATTATAATAGGTACTCTGCGCAATATATTGCAGACCTTTGATGACTGCAGCGTAAACGCCTGAACTGAGCGTCAATGCGATCACAAAACCGGTCAACAGCGTATAGACCCGGGCCATCTGCAAATTTTCAGCCGGCAGGCCCTCCACAATTTTATTCAGAAATATGGCAACGATGATGGCGATGAAGAAAGCAATGACGGCAATCAGCTGCTGCAGCTGACCTGCAGCCCTGAGCATTTTCAAAATTTTGGGGTTATCCTGCGGGTCCCGACCCGGTTGAATATTTTTTGCAACCAGGGCACTGATGGCTGTGGGAATACCAAAATTGACTGTATTGATATAGTTAAGAAATTCACGTATGAAGGATCGCATGCCCATTAGTTCTGCGCCAAGATGGTACAGGAAAAAAGGCGTGACAAATATTCTCAAGGCAGATTTTATGGCCAGAGAAACATAGCTGGCTTTTAGTGCATCAATGACCCTTTTGGTTCTGCTCACTGAATTATGGGCTGTTTGGTGTTTGACCTTAATTTGATTTACGACTCTCAAATTCGATCACCGATCTCAAGGTTTCCTCTAACGAGATCCCGGACTTCCAGCCAATCAGCCGGTTGACTCTGCCGATGTCCGGAACTCTCCTTAGCATATCCTCAAAGCCCGGTGCATAGGCCTGATCATAGGGAATCATCACAATTTCCGAATGACTGTTCGTGAGCGCTTTTACTTTTTCTGCCAGGCCGGTGATGGAGATTTCTTCATCCCCGCCGATATTGAAGACCTTTCCCACAGCCCGGTCGCTGAGCGCCAGCAGTTCTACTGCCCTGACCACATCCCTCACATCACAAAAACACCTCTGTTGTCGGCCGTCCCCATAGACGGTGATGGGTTCATTTTTCAAAGCCTGTCGCACAAAGCGGGGAATGACCATACCGTATCTCCCTGTCTGGCGGGGTCCCACAGTGTTGAAAAAGCGGGTTGAGAAAACCTCGAGACCGTATTCATTGAAATAGGCCATTCCTAAAAATTCATCTACCATTTTACTGGCAGCATAGGCCCAGCGATTCTTATCCGTGCAGCCCAGCAAAACGTCATCCTTTTCGTTAAAAGGGATTTTATAGCCTTTCCCATACACTTCCGAAGTACTGGCTATCAGGACCCTGCAATTGTATTTCAGGGCGCTTTTCAAGACTGCCTCGGTGCCTTTGATATTGGTTTCGATGGTATGAACCGGATTATTGACAATGAGCTGAACACCCACTGCAGCTGCCAGATGAATGATGATATCCACTTCGGAGCACAACCGGTCCATTACTATTTCATCCATAATATCCGCACGGATGAAGCTGAAGCCGGGCTTTTCTACCAGATGCCGAATATTACTCAATTTCCCGGTGGACAGGTCGTCAACCGCCGCGACCCGGTTCCCGTGACGGATCAACAGATCCGCCAGATGTGAACCGATAAACCCGGCTCCCCCGGTGATAAGATAAGCAGGGCTTTCTGCCGGCACTTTATTAAGCTTTGACATTTGTACGGTTTCCTTTAATTCCCATAAACTTTCCACATACTTTTTAGAATGGTCTCAATATCCGAGTATCTTGCCTGCCACCCGAGAGCCTCAAACGCGCGTTCCGTCCCGGCAATTACCACAGCAGGGTCTCCTTTGCGCCTTTCCGTGCAATCATAAGCGATTGTCCTGCCGGTTATCTTAACGGCACTTTCAATCACCTGCAAGACCGAATAACCCCTGCCTGTGGCAAGATTGGTTACCAGGGGTTTTTCACCGGCCATAATATATTCGAGAGCCTGAAAATGAGCCCGGGCCAGATCATTTACATGTATATAGTCCCGAATGCAGCTTCCGTCATCAGTAGCATAATCCGTCCCGAATACTTCCATGGAAGAACGCTCCCCGCTGGCGGTTTCCATGATGATGGGCAGCAGGTTTGTCGGTTGAGGTTCCCTCCCCCGGAGCCTGCCATCGAGATCGTAACCTGCGGCGTTAAAATAACGCAGGGCGGCATAATTTATTTTCCCCAGGCGCGCATACCAGGCCAGATTCTCTTCAATCGCCAGTTTCGTATAGCCATAATAATTGATGGGCTCGAGGGGATGTTTTTCGTCAATGGGGATGTATCGGGACTCTCCATAGACAGCACATGAGGAAGAGAATACGATGTTGCGTACATCGAATTTAAGCATGGTATTCAGGATATTCAGTGACCCGGTAAGGTTGTTTTTTGCATATCTCATCGGGAAAAGCATTGATTCTTCGGGTGATTTTAAGGCGGCGAAATGTAAAACGATATCAAAATTACCATCCTTAAATGCCTGCTCCAGGTCAGTTTCAACCAGAATATCACCCCGTACAAAAAGCGCCCTTTCATCCAGGTTCTCCTGTTTTCCCGTTGACAGATTATCAAATACCGTGACTTCAATACCGCGATCACACAGGTACAAAACCACATGACTGCCAATATACCCGGCGCCTCCGATAACCAGTGCTTTCATCGTAAATAAGCCCTGAATTCGTAAATCATTGAATAATCACCTGTGCTGAAGCCAGCTTAAAACCGGTCTTAAGTATAATCCCGTAGATAATAATATATAAATCAGCTGTGCCCGGATCAGCCGCGGCCCCCAGGGGGACTGCCTGCGAAAGTTCCACTCCAGAAAATAACTGCCCAATATGATGACAAACCCGATGGATAGGGTGTACCAGCGGCTTTCAATATAAGTAATAATGATAAAACTGATGGTCAGCATTAAAACAAATCCTACCAGACTGAGCAGTAAAACACCGTCAAATTCAGGGTAGTTTTCTTTTTTAAAGAGGATATTCCACCAGAGCAATAATGCCAGAAAAATGAGAAAACCCGTCGTTCTGATCATAATATAGCCTGAATCAATCAGCAGATCGTGGATAAACTCCCGGAGTGTGCGCCAGGGATTCCAGATGATCTGTTCCCAGAGAGTTCTGGGTAATGAATTTATTCCGTTATCAATCAGATATTGCTCCAATTCGGCAAAATCCACATGATTATAATTTCCCAGTTTTCCTTCTTCAACCTTCAGCTGTGACAAATACTGCAGCTGGGTCCAGTTGCAGGTGAACCCGTCAACTACACGCTTGATTGGTAATTTTTTCTCAAATTCCAGTGTATGATGTCTTGCCAGCGCCGGCCATTGAATTACGGAGGTGGTCACAAACAGGCTTAGAAGAAAAAAGCTGCCTCCCCGGAGGATACCGGGTTTCTTCCGCATCAACTGCATACTAAAATAAACCAGGATGCCGGTCAGGTAGAACAGGGCAATCAATCTTACACCAAAACTCAATCCGAACAGGATCCCTGCTATAACATAGTAAAAGACACCGCCTTCGGGTTTTGTTTTTGACAGGTAATAGATGCTGTACAGGAGAAAAGTAGCCATCAGGCCATCGTTGATAAACAGGATAAAGGTTTTGGTCCCCAACAGAAATTGAAATGCCGTCAATATGCCCAGGAGAATTATTTCCGACCGGGCGTTGAAAACAGTTCTTAAAAACAGATAAATACCCAGTAAAAACAGCGGCAGACAGATGAAGGAGACCAGTTTCAGGCTGAGTACAGTGGGGAAACCCAATTTGTACAGAAAATATGCCGGTACTTCCAGCATGGTCGAGGTCCCCTCAGCCAGTGCTTCGTAAATACCCACATCGATCATTTTCATCAATTCCCTATGATAAAAATGTTCATCTCCGATTAAAATCCGGGCATCCGCAATTCGAAAGACGGCCAGCGCCAGGCTCAGCAGGTTAAGCACAATCAACCCGTATGCGAAGTAACGCCGATACTTTCCCTGTGATTTATCCGGTTTCGACCCTGGCATGAATTTTATCTCCATTTAGTCAGGTATCCGGCCGGCGATTGTATGCTGCCCGAAACACTTTACCAAACGACCGGCAGCCTTACCGTCCCAAAGTTCTATCTGGGGCTGTTTTATATCCACTTTTGAGGGAGGCAGCCAGTCACTGTCCAGCATCTGCTCGGTGACCAGCGTATTGGAGCCGGAGATGCAGGTAACCGGACGTTCTGTATTATTCCTGATCGTATAACAGGGGATACCGAGGAAGCTCGTTTCTTCCTGAATTCCTCCGCTGTCTGTGAAAACAGCCGCCGCATTCTTCATCAGACTGATAAACTGAAAATACCCTACAGGTGCGGATAGTTTCCAGTTTGACCCGTTCAATTTTAGTTTTTCCCTGTTTATCCTTGGATGAACCGGCCAGAATATTTGCTTTCCTGCGGACCATCGGTTGATTTTTTCGAGTAAATAATTCAGCTTTACCGGGCTGTCCACATTGGAAGGCCGATGCAGTGTTAATAGAATATAGTCTTTTTGAACTAAATTTAAATCCGACAGAATCGTATTTCGATTGATTTCGGGCAATAACCCGGTAAGTGAGTCAATCATCGTATTGCCTACAAAATAAGTGATACTTTCAGAGACGCCCTCTCTTTGCAGATTTTCGAGACCACTTTTTTCCGTGACAAAAAGCAAATCGGAGATGTGATCAGTGAGAATTCTATTAATCTCTTCGGGCATGTTCATATCGTGGCTTCTCAGCCCGGATTCCACATGTGCAACTTTAATGTGCATTTTTTTTGCAACCAGGGTTGCAGCCACAGTTGAATTGACATCGCCAAAGACAAAGAGCCAGTCCGGTTGGATCCTTTGGAGTTCACTTTCGATTTTCACCATAACTTTTGCAGTCTGAACCGCATGCGTACCGGGACCGACACCGAGATTGACATCGGGTGTCCCAATCCCCAGCTGTTTTAAGAAAATCTTTGACATGCTGTCGTCAAAATGCTGACCGGTGTGGATGACGATGCACTGGTGATCTGTACCCTGACGAAAACTCTTCAATACGGGAGCAGCTTTGATGAAATTCGGGCGTGCTCCTACTATAAATACCAGTTTCATGTTACGGGTTTCTGCATTAAGTTCTGCCATAATATTCCAAATACCAGCTTACGAATTTTTTAATGCCTGTTTCGATCGAGGTTTGAGGTATAAAGCCGGTGGCCTCGGAAAAAAGCGTTGCGTCAGCTTCCGTGCGCTCTACATCTCCGGGCTGGAGCGGCAGATATTCAATCGTTGCTTTTTCTCCAACCGTATTTTCAATCTCCCGGATATAATCCATCAGGCTGACGGCATTTTCACCTCCAATATTGAAGATTGCATATTTCCCGGAGTTTTGATTTTCATGCGCGTCGGGTGAATTTGCAATTTTTATCAATCTATCTATACCTTCAACGATGTCATCGATATAAGTAAAACTTCTGACATGATGCCCGAAATTAAAAACCCGTATCGGTTTACCGGCCAATATATTTTTGGTAAACAGGAAAAGCGCCATATCAGGCCTGCCCCAGGGACCGTACACTGTAAAAAATCTTAGACCGATAGTCGATAAACCATATAAATGGGAATACGCATGGGCCATCAGTTCATTTGCACGTTTTGTGGCACCATACAGGGCCAGGGGTTTATCTACCCGGTCTGACTCGGCAAAGGGCAGTTTTGTATTACCACCGTAAACCGAACTGGAGGAGGCATAGATCAGCCGTTTAACGGAATGCCTTCTGCAACCCTCTAAAATATTCAGAAATCCGGTAATATTCGATTCGATATATGCATGGGGCGCTTCTATTGAATGCCTGACACCGGCCTGGGCTGCCAAATGAACAACCATTGAGAAGTGTTCAGCTGCAAATAAATGTTCAACCGTATCCCGATCTGCGATATCTAATTTCACAAAATTGAAATTCTGACGGTATTGGGAATTTTTAAGAATATCGAGTCTTGATTTTTTTAAATTGACATCATAATAGTCATTCAGATTATCAACACCGAAAACGGTGTAGCTCGAGGACTGTAATCGTAATGCCAAATGAAAGCCGATAAATCCCGCAACACCCGTTATCAGGATCTTTACTTTTTTTCCCGCCGGCGCAGGTCTGTCTGTTTGAACCATCCTGACTCGGTCCTAATCTATTAACGCACAAATTTTCACAAGATCACTTTCTTTCAAATACGGATGCATCGGCAGACTCAATATTCTTGAACTTATGTCTTCTGCGACGGGAAAATCACCCTGGCCGTATTGCAAATCCTCAAACGCCTTTTGCAGATGAAGCGCCAGCGGGTAATAGATGGCCGCGGGGACTCCGTGCCGTGCGAGATTATTGCGATTTATCTCTCTCTTCTGTGTATTTTCGAACAAGATGGAATATTGTGCCCATGAGGAATTAAAATTATCCGGACAATCAGGCGTTATGACCTTTCCCTGCAAATGCTGCTTATAGGAGTCAGCTATTTTTTGCCTTCTCTCGAGTTCATCCGGGAATATTTCCATTTTTTCCAGCAGGATGGCTGCCTGGATCGAATCCATTCTTGCATTCAGCCCGATACGATCGTTTGAATAGCGGTCACTACCTTCACCATGTACACGAATAGATACTATCTTCGAATGAAGTTGTGGATCATCGGTAAATACTGCGCCGCCGTCGCCGTAACAACCCAACGGTTTGGCAGGGAAAAAAGAGGTGGCCGCAGCAGTTCCAAAACTTCCGGCCCGCCTGCCGCCAATAGTTCCCCCGAAACCCTGGGCCGCATCTTCGAGGAGCGGCAAATTGAATTCTTCGGTGACAGGTCCGATTTTTTGATAATCCGCCGGGAGTCCGAAAAGATCTACGGGAATAACCGCCCCCGGGGTCAGTCTTTTTTCGGCAATTACCGATTTGATTTTGTCATATAGTGCTTCCGGATCAATGTTGAATGTGTGCGGATCGATATCAACAAAGACGGGTGTAGCCCCGACAAGGCGGATCACTTCTGCCGTAGCTATAAATGTGAAGGGAGTCGTAAATACTGCGTCGCCGGGACCGATTCCCCAGGCCATAAGGGGCATTAACAAGGCATCCGTTCCCGACGAACACGATATGCAGAAAGCGGTACCTACATAATCGGCTAATTTTTTTTCAAGTTCATCGATTTCAGGCCCCATGACATACCGGTGATGCTGAAGAACAGTATTTATTCTATCGTCAATCTTCTGCTTAATTCTCTCGTACTGTGCCTTTAGATCAATAAATTGCATTGATTGAATTTAATTGTGCAGCTTATGATAATTTATGGATATATCTGAGATAGACAATATTGGGAAATAAGCCAATATCATTACCGGATAGAATTCCATGATGTTAATACTTTTAATCGACTAAAGTTTTACTATTTGTCAGAGTAGTCGTAGTATTCATAGTAATAATAGTACTGATAATCTGAATAGTAATAACTATCTCTTCTTGTAAAACCATTTAAAATACAGCCTAAAATCGGGGATTTTACTGAATTCAACATGGCCAAAGTTCTCTCAAGGGCCATAATTTCAGTGACCCCCGATTTGACCACAAGCACAAGGCCATCCACATTTTTTGACAGGATACGTGCATCCGTTACCGGCATGATGGGCGGAGAATCAAAGAGGACAATGTCCCATTCTTTAACTAACTGCCCGACTAATTCTTTCATCTTAACAGAGCCAATTAACTCACTTGGATTTGGGAATAGCTTACCGCTTGATAAAATGGACAGGTTCTGTATTTCGGTTTCATTAATGAGGGGCTCGATTTCTTTTATGCCTTCAAACTGGACCAAATAATTTGAGATACCCGGCTCTCTTTTGACGCTGAAAATATGGTGCAGGATGGGTTTTCTCAGATCCGTATCAACGAGTAATGTTTTTTTTCCAAGTTGTGCGAAAGTAATGGCAAGATTCACTACAGTGGTGCTTTTCCCTTCACCGGCGCCGGGACTGGTAACAATAAGACTTTTCATTTCTTTATCAGGCAACGAATAAGTCAGGTTGGTCCGAATACTGCGGTAAGCTTCAGCAATCGGGTTTTTCGGATCAATATGAGTAATCATTCTATCTGCGAACCGGGGTGTGAACCGTCCCTTTGTTCCATTTTTACCGTTTTGTTTTTCTTTACGGCGTTTCCTGTTGTACCGCTCACCTATTTTGGGAATGATCCCTATCACGGAAATACCCAGTTTTTGTATTTTCTCGATTGAGCGAATTGTATTATCACTGTAATCGATGATCAGTGCGATCCCAATCCCAAATCCGAATCCGATTATTAAGCCGAAAAGTAAATTAAATTTTAGCTTTGTGTTGGATGCTTTAACCGGGGGTATGGCCTTATCGATAACCCTTATCTTAACCGACTGAGAGGCCTCACTAATACGTGCTTCTTCGAGTTTTTGACTTAGCAGTAAAAATAATTCTTCCTTAACCTGTTTATCCCGCATGAGCCTTGCGAGAGTTATGGTTTTCTCAGGCAGGTCTTTTACCTGATCTTTGTATTTATCGACAATCTGTTTAAATTCATTGGCCCTGGATTTCATCTGAAGTATATTTGAGTTTAATTCTACAATCTTCGTTTCCAATTCCTGTGAAAATGAAATAGGATTTGAAACAGGAATCCCGTTGGATAATAGTTTTTTTGTCTCTTTGATTAAATTTGTTTTCAGACTTTCAATTTTCGATTGTAGTTCTATGATAATTTTATCGTTTGCATCCATGCCATTGTCAATCATCATTTGAACTTTTTGGGCTTCCAACTCGGCCAGTCTGTTTCGCATCTCCTGGATTTGAGGGTCGGTGGTATTCAGGACCGCATCTACTAATTTTCGTTCCGAGTAGGTCAATAACTTCTTTTCATACTTTAACTGGTTTTCGCTGACATTAACATCAGCGAGGGTTGTCATATATTCGGATTCATAGTTGGCCAACTGCTGGAGTATAATCTGCGAGTTACCTTCTATGGTATAGACCTCTTCTTTTTCCTGATACTCCTTAAGCCTCTCTTCAGCCTCGTTGAGCTGCGAAGAAATTTTATCGAGCTGCTTTGCCAGGAAATTTTTCAACCTGACAATCTCATTACTTCTCCACCCTATATCAATATTTTTATAAATCTCAATGATCAGGTTCAGCACATAGGCAGCTTCTACCGGGTCAGGACTTTTATATTCGAGGTAGATTGTATTTGTTTGACTTTTAGCATCAACATATAAAAAGTCACGCAGATGTTTAGAAAATAAGTGCAAATTTTCAATAGAAATATCATTTTCGGTGTTACTTAGTTCTGTCTCTTTACCCGAATACATGCCGAGCGAGAAGACCTTTTGCAGCCATTTATTGATCTTATCTGTCGGAGGATAATACCTTCGCGTATTAATGAGATATAGTTTATTTCTGTAGGGCGATCGCCACAATGAATCAATGACCGATTCTGCGAGAGATCTGCTTTTCAATATCTCAATCTGATCCATCAGGTAGGTTTCACCAGAACCAAAGTTAAAGTCAAACAGCTGTCCATCTGAATTTTCATTTTCAACATTGATGGATGCTGAAGCTTTGAATTGGGGTGTCAGAGAATAGGATATATATGCAATGATAGCAAAAACAATTATTGTTGTCAATAGAACAATAACTTTGTGTTTCCTGATGATTAAAAGAAAGTCTTTTAATTCAAAAGTTTTATTGCTGTCAGCTGATTCATAATTGTTCATCATACTAGTACTGGACGTAATATCCTCATATAAAAAAAATTATTTTATCAAAAAGGGAGAGTCTATAATAAAAGACCCTCAGCAGAGGGTCTTTTATTTTTTATTTCTTTTTAAGAGCCTCATCGATTAATGCAGAAAATGTATCGAGATCTCTTTTTGGAGGTTCTTTTCCTTCGATTAGGAATTTGGGAACCGCCATTCGCATCCCGGTATCTCGCAATTGTCTTGATTCAACGTGAATTTCCTGTTGCAAAGCAGGATCGGCCATATCAGCTTTCAGCTGATTTATATCCAACCCGAGTTCAACGGCATATTGCAAAGGCAAGTCCTCGTTATTTCTAAGCTCACTGTATTTTTCAAAAATCTTTTTGTACATCTCATAAAACTTGCCCTGTCTTTTAGCCGCCATGGCATACAATGCGGCTTTATTTGCCTGTTTATGAGAAGACAACGGGAAGTTTTTAATAACAATTTTTACATCATTGGGGTATTTTTCATGAATATCTGCTACCAAACTGGTAGATCTGGCGCAGTAAGGTCATTGAAAATCCATCCATTCGATCACCGTAACTTTTGCATCCTTCGGACCCAGTACGAATGAATCACCGATGGGGATATTATAAACCTTGTCACCCTTATTCTGATTATTGGCAATGTCTTTTTTATCAGTATTAATTGATTTTATGGATTTTTCAATTGTGCTTAACGTTTTAGCCTGGGTCTCACTGTTTTTCAGCAGCGTTTTTTGGTTCCCTTCAATTGTATCGAGCCTGGATAAGATAATCTTCTGTTCCTGAGAGATTGAATCTAATTTAGAACTATCCTGACTCCCGGAACCCGACTTGGAACAATACAAAAGAGGTAAAACCAAAACCGTCAAACCGATCAGCTTGAGTTTATTTACAGTTCTCATCATTCACTTTCTTTTATGAGCTTGGTTAAAGTATAAGGAAAGAGCCTGGAAACCAGGCTCTTTCCTTTTTTAATTTCCTAGTATAATTATTTAACCAACATGACTTTTTGGATTTCTACTGCATCATTTGTAACCAACTTGATGAAGTAAATTCCACTTGCGTGCTCGTTAGCATTCCATGCAACCGTATGATATCCGTTGCTTTGGACTCCATTCACGAGAGTCTCAACGGAACGTCCGGTCATGTCAATAACCGTTACGGTTACTTCCATCTCATCGGGCAATGAATAACCGATGGTTGTAACAGGATTGAACGGGTTCGGATAGGCTGCATTCAGTGTAACCTGATCCGGTATTTCAACGGCACTCGTAAGGTCATTAACCGTGAAGATGCCATTAATATTCCAGGCAGGAACATCACCTGCTACCATATCAACCAGTTCATTTGTTTCCGCAACCAGTACTTTGAATGAAGGTATGTCACCACTTTCACAGTATCCTGCTGTCTGCAGTCCCAGATTATGGTCATGACCCATTGCGGGAACATCTACCGATCCGTTATTCCACTGACGGGCACCCACAACGACATCACCATTATAAGCAATGATCCAATCATCAGCGCTCAGAGGCTTGCCATTGATAGTGGCATTGCTTACGAAGTAGAAGGCCTGATCTTCAGATTGGGTATAGCTGTATTCTGCAGGAACAGCTGGTAACGCAACTGGTGCAATATTCCTCGTCAAGGCAGGTGCATTATAGGCAAATGCCGCAGCCGCATCCATCTTGAACCAGTAACCTTTGGTGGGCTCGAATGACGTTAAAGTACCAATCCATTCACCAGGATTAACCGGGTGAGGCTGTGTTGCGGTACCTTCACCTATAATACCGAGTACATGGCTGGCAAAATCAGCCGGTAAAGCATCCGGTACAAGCTGAGGTGTATCATACGAATACGAGATCAGATTTGAACCTGAATGCAGATCATAGGTTATATCACCGGAGTACGGCCCATGGAAAATATCCAATACGTCTGATGAGTTCAGCTTTAACCAATATCCTCCATAAACATCGAATCCGGTCAAGCTGCCAATCCACGCACTGGGATCAATGGGATTTGGCTGTGCAGCAGAACCTTCTGCAATCACACCAAACACATTACCCTGAAGTCCGCTCAAAACATTGCCCAGCGAACCATCGTCCGGAAGTGCATAGAAACTGATCAGGTTAGATCCGGCATGCAGATCAATTGAGTAAGAATACTCACAGCAACCGTCACACGGAATTGTTGCAGTTTCGTCGAAGTTATCGGCGCTGTCATCCATACAACCTGTGCAACTGGAATTATCGCCATAGCAAACACCGCAGTCGTCCATAGCCGCATCGAAATCATCAGGCAGGACGCAGTCGCCACAGTCATCTACTACGGATTCACCAAAGCAGACACCGGCACAGTCCATATCGGCATTATCGCCGTAACAGACACCGCAGTCATCCATGCCTGCATTGAAGTCATCAGGCAGGACACAGTCGCCGCAATCATCTACTACGGATTCACCAAAGCAGACACCGGCACAGTCCATATCGGCATTATCACCGTAACAGACACCGCAGTCGTCCATAGCGCCGTTGAAATCATCCGGCAGGACGCAGTCGCCGCAGTCATCTACTACGGATTCACCAAAGCAGACACCGGCACAGTCCATATCGGCATTATCACCGTAACAAACACCGCAGTCATCCATGCCTGCATTGAAATCATCCGGCAGGACGCAGTCGCCGCAGTCATCTACTACGGATTCACCAAAGCAGACACCGGCGCAGTCCATATCGGCATTATCGCCGTAACAGACCCCGCAGTCATCCATGCCTGCATTGAAATCATCAGGCAGGACACAGTCGCCGCAGTCATCTACTACGGATTCACCAAAGCAGACACCGGCACAGTCCATATCGGCATTATCGCCGTAACAGACACCGCAGTCGTCCATACCTGCATTGAAATCATCAGGCAGGACGCAGTCGCCGCAGTCATCTACTACGGATTCACCAAAGCAGACACCGGCACAGTCCATATCGGCATTATCGCCGTAACAGACACCGCAGTCATCCATGCCTGCATTGAAATCATCAGGCAGGACGCAGTCGCCGCAGTCATCTACTACGGATTCACCAAAGCAGACACCGGCACAGTCCATATCGGCGTTTTCACCGAAGCAAACGCCACAATCATCCATGGCCCAGTTCTCGGTCATTCCGGTGTCTCCACCGACACATTCGCCGCAGTCATCCACATAGGCTTCGCCATAGTAAACACCGTTACAATCAGCCCAGGGTTCGGGAATGAGGATACAATCTCCTACAGTTACATTAGGCGCATGACCGGCCGATCCGGCTATAATAACCTGTTCAAAGCAAGCCGTTGCATCCGGTCCGTAAGCATAGGTCAGGGTCACTAGCACACCATCACCGGCAGGATAAATTCCACCACTGATGGAGAAGCCTAATACCTGATTGTTTCCGGGGTTAATCTGAACCTGGAAATCAGGATTGGATGTAGCGGCAGATACGAGGTCAATACCTGTCACTACAAACTGAAATCCATATAAGTCAACATCACTTGAGTAGGTAACATCAATTGTACCATTATCGACTCGTGTGACTTCGCCAAAATCAATTGTAACTTCGCCGTCGTCGTAGAGATCCGAGCAATCGCCAACCCAATCATCAGGTACTGAGCCGAGACAGTATTCGGTATCGGTACCAACACCGCCGAGGCCATCGCCATCCCAGTCATAACAGTAGGTTTCTGCGGCAGGTTCGTTGCAACCACAACCGAGGTCAACAGCATCACCACAATAAGTCCCGGCACAATCCATCATCGGTTCCGGGATATCGGTACAATCACCAGCTGTAGCATTTGGCGAATGTCCCGGTTCACCGGCAACAATCACATCAGCCAGGCAGGCAGTTGCTGCAGGACCATAATTAAATGATAGTGTTGCCAGAACACCGCCAACTGTAGCAGGGTAGAATCCCCCGGTGATTGAGAAACCGACGACCTGTCCGTTTATCGGGTTAAATTGAACCTGGAAATCAGGATTCGTCGTTGATGCGCTTACAATATCAAGTCCTCCGAAGTTGAACTGGAATCCGTAGAGATCCACATCTGAGTCATAGAGGACATCCAATGTTCCAAAATCACCTTCACATTGTGAGACCGCACCAAAGTAAACGGTTGCTTCCCCGTCAGGATACGGGTCAGTACAATCGTCAACCCATCCATCCGGTACGTCAAACCAGCAATAAGAGGTTTCAGTACCAGGAGTACCGAGTCCATCACCATCGAAATCACCACAATAATCCAAGGCAGCAGGTTCAAAGCACCCGCATCCCAGATCATCAGAATTTGCTTCATGTCCGGTGTTTCCGCCTGAACACACTTCGCAATCGTCAAGGAATGCTTCACCACACCAATCACCATTACAGTCCTGGTTGCATTCGGGTATGGGCAGGCACGGACCAACCGTAACACCGAATTCGTTCAGACTATTGTCTACCACATACGGCATTGAAGCAGGTTGCGTCGGCAGGATACAGGTTTCACCACCGCCTGCGAACGGATAATAATTCAAAATGGCTGCAATATTACCAACACCTGCAGGAATAAATGCTCCGTAATTAGAATATCCGGAAACGGTGTCGTTATCTACGTCAATTCCAAAATTAGGAATGGGGCTAAAACCTTCACCGATGCCTTCAACCAGTGGCAGATTCGTGACATCGAACTCAAAACCATAGACAGGCATGTTGTTATCAATCAGAATGATCACCGTACCTGTGGCAGGATCTATCTCACCAAAGTAAAGGTTAGCATCTCCATAGGGATATGGATCACAACCTTCGAAATTATCATTGTGATAGAGGCCGTCACCGTCATAGTCTGAGAAGGCATCACCAAAGCAAACATCACACATATCCATATCGCTGTTGGCAACATGACCTGAATTACCTTCAGAACAAATACCGCAATCATCTATGAATGCAGTGCCGTCACAGTCACCGTTACAATCGGGCAGGAGTGGTCCATTATAGGTACCGGCACAATCGGCCCAAGGTTCAAGAATATCGATACAGGGGCCTACTGTCGTAAAGGGCTCGTGGCCAGGTGCACCGGCAACAACCGGTTCGGTAATACAGGCTGTCACATCCGGACCATAATTAAAGGTCAGCGTTGCCAGCAGTCCGCCGGTTGCTGCGGGATAAGCTCCGCTTGTTAGCGTAAAGCCGATAACTCCACCTGTCCCCGGGTTAACCTGGACTGCGAATCCGCCCGCCAAACCGTCAGGTCCGGGCACTCCGCTTACAAGGGGAAGGTCTGTGATAATGAACTGCCAGCCGTAAATATCAACATCACTATCATACAGGATGTCGACCGTTCCGGTAGTCCCCGGAGCGGATGTGTCAAGATTGCCGAAGTACAGATTCACCTCACCGTCATCATACGGATCCGTACAATCAAGGACCCAGCCATCCGGGATCACATCATCCAAACAATAGGGTACTTCCGAACCAACACCACCTAAACCGTCACCATCGAAATCGAAGCAGTAATCAATCGGGGCGGGGTTATCACAGCCACATCCGAGATCTGCATAATCGAATGCCAATCCGGTGTTACCCTCAACGCAGTAACCACAGTCATCAATGACTGCAGTCCCGAAACAATCACCGTTACAATCCATGGCCCAGTTTTCATCAGCACCTGTATTCCCGCTGACACATTCACCACAGTCATCGACAAAAGCGGTTCCACCGGCACCACCATCCCACATGGGAGTACCTTCACCACAATCACCGTTACAATCCATGTCGGCGTTTTCGCCGAAACAGACACCGCAATCGTCAATATCGCTATCTGCGACATGCCCGGTTGTACCACCTGAACAAACATCACAGGAATCCAGCTCTGCTACACCAAAATAGACGCCGGCACAATCCATTGGAGCCGAATCAAGATCAATGCAATCACCTGTAGTAACGGCTAATGGATTATTATGGAAGTCGGTATAAATTTGGGCGTCACCGAAACACAGTGAACCGCCACCAAAAGGTTCATAGTACACTGTAATCAGTGTGCCTGTGGGGTCAAGATAATAATCAGGGGCAGGGAAACCGTTAATATTATTTCCAACCCAGGAAGCACTGAAATCAGCTATCGGGCTGACTACATCGGTAATCACAAATTGTTCGCCATCGACAGCTGCAGTCGGGAGCAATTCAAGCATAAAGCTCCAGATTGGGACATTACTGTTGTAATCAATAACAACTACGCCCTGTTCAAGATCATAATCATAGTATGAATCAACAATCTCAAACCATATATTCACATCACCCCACGGTGTGGCATCACAGGCATCACCACCTGTATTGGGATCTTCATCTCCACCGAGCGGTCCATCCTGATCCCAGTCATTCTGATCCGGATTATAAACTGCCGGGCAGTTATCCACATCACCGCAGACGCCGTCTTCATCGATATCATTGTCTGGATCTGAACAGCAGGGGTCATCGGCATTTGTCACCCAAACCGGGTC
This sequence comes from Fidelibacterota bacterium, assembly GCA_024277615.1. Taxonomy (GTDB): domain Bacteria; phylum Fidelibacterota; class Marinisomatia; order SCGC-AAA003-L08; family JACNLC01; genus JAADGM01. Next base: position 28,942 of record JAJRUW010000012.1, read on the forward strand.
TGCACAATCCGCGCCCTCATAACCTTCGCAAGCATCATCAGCAGGACAGAATTGGCCCAGTGAATCACCACAACCCAATCCGTCAAGGTCACTATCTACCCAAAAATTAACAGGGAAGACATCACCATTGTATGTATGGTTACAATCAAAGGGAGCAGATGGCAGGAAGATGCAATCACCCAGTGTAACATTGATGGGATTTAATCCCATGTCATGTAGGACAATATTGTCCGCATTGAAACAGAAATCACCGCCGCCGAAGGGATCGAATCCAATATCGACCAGGTCACCGAGGCCTGCTGCCAATACGCAATCCGTTCTGGCATTATGGAAGCCCTGGAAAGTCCAGATATCGGTGCCATCCTGCTGATAGTAAGAAGTCATACAATCAGTGTACGAACTCATGACATCCCAGGTTTCACCTGCACTGGTCGGCGTGCTTTCAACAGTAACCTGATAACCATATACATCGACATCGCAATTATATTTTATTATCAAGTTTCCTGTTACAACATCAAACCCGCCAAAATATAGTGTGCACTCACCGTAAGGTGTTGCATCACAAACATCACCTTCGCCGTCACCATCGGTATCAATCTGATCCGGATTATAGTCCGCAGGGCAGTTATCACCGGTATTGGTGACCCAGGAAGGATCTGCAAACGCATTACATTCATTGGCCACAAATCCCTCGCCAATACCATCTGCGTCTGCATCGTAATAGTAATCCTGCATAAAGGCATCGCCGAAACAGGTTCCGGCACAGTCCTGGTCACTGTTTGCCATGTGATTTGTATTTCCTTCAGAGCAAACCTGGCAGTCATCCAGATAGGCATCGCCGAAACAGTCACCGTTACAGTCTGCATCAGGGCCGGTTACAAAACCGCTACCGTCATCTACATTGGGTAATAGACCGGTATTCCCTTCTGCACATATTCCGCAGTCATCCATATAGGCAGTGCCGAAACAGTCACCGTTACAGTCTGCGTCAGGGCCAGTTACAAAACCGCTACCGTCATCGATATTAGCAGTCAGGCCCGTATTACCTTCCGCACAAATGCCGCAGTCATCAACAAATGCAGTTCCGAAACAGTCACCGTTACAGTCTGCGTCAGGGCCGGTTACAAAACCGCTACCGTCATCGATATTAGCAGTCAGGCCCGTATTACCTTCCGCACAAATGCCACAGTCATCAATAAATGCCGTTCCGAAACAGTCACCGTTACAGTCTGCGTCAGGGCCGGTTACAAAACCGCTACCGTCATCTACATTGGGTAATAGACCGGTATTCCCTTCTGCACA
>JAJRUW010000013.1 GCA_024277615.1 Fidelibacterota bacterium
AAGCGCTTCTGGCAGAACCCGGTAATCGGCATTTGAGACTGACTGAAATTAGCGGCGGAGAACTGCTGGTCCGGCTTGCAGCAGAAGACTTTTCTGAAATCAACGAACGGTTTTGCCGGATCTGTCGGGGCTGATCTCCTTCCTGCCGGGGTTGTTGCTTCTCCAATAGGGTGGTCTTACAATATAATAAAAGTTTTAATTTTACAGGTATGGTATACCTGTCTTTCAACAATACTAAAGGTCCGGGAGAACAGATCATGACCCAAACTGCAATGCCGAGATTACCTCAAACCTATACTTACCAGGATATCTCAATGGTGCCACGGCATCTCTCAGTTTTTAAAAGCCGGAATGAAATTGACCTCTCCGTTGAAGTTACCGACAAACCGGTTCCTCTAATTTTCCGGATGCCCATTCTGCCGGCCCCGATAGATACAATCTGCGGATTGGAGATGTGTCGCATTTTTGCCGACAACGATATGTATGGGATGATCCACCGGTTTCAGAGTGATGAAAACCGGCTGACGCAGTATGCAAACCTGCGTGAGGAGGTTAAAGATGCCATTATCGCCATCGGTTTGGATGAAGCAAGTTTCGTAAAATCGATTTACAGCGCCGGTGCCCGCCTCTTCATCATTGATGTAGCCAACGGGTTCAACGTCCATGTGGAACCCGTTATCAGTACATTACGGGATTTTGGTGATACTTTCATTATTTGCGGTAATGTGGCCTCCAAAGAAGGCTTTGAATATCTTGCATCGCTGGGAGTAGATGCCATCAGGGTTGGCATCGGCAATGGCTCCATGTGCACTACTTCTGTAATGACGGGTGTGGGACAGGGAATCGTTTCGGCACTACGGGAATGTGTTCAGCTTAAAAAAGAAAAGGGCTTGCGTACACTCATTATAGCAGATGGAGGCGTTTCGGAAGTTGGCCATATTGCCCTGGCCCTGGCGCTGGGTGCTGATCTGGTGATGATCGGCCGCATGTTTGCCGGCACGAAAGAAGCCGATGGCAACATTCTTAAATACAACGGAAAACTCTACAAGGCTTTCCGGGGCTCGGCTTCTTTTGCAGTACAGAAAAAAAGCCGGGGCAATCCCTATTTCGTGGAGGGCGATGAAACCATCGTCAGTTACAAAGGCAGTGTTCAGAACATTTTTGATCAAATGGAAGCAGGACTCCGGAGCGCTTTCAGCTATATGGGTGCGGCAAATGTCCCGCAGCTCCAGAAAAATGCTTCTTTTGTATGCTACCGTATGGATGAAAAATTGTTTAAGTCCTCGTAAAAGATTATGACGGGTTCAAAGACTGCCAATGACGGCTTTGTATCATTCTACAGCCACTTAATGAAAGTCCGGGATTATGAATATCGATAAAAAATTGACCAGCCGGGAAATTGAAGAACTGAAAACGTTTTTACTTTCGGAAAAAACACCGGTCAATTGCATGAGTTTTGAGGAGTTGGATGGTTTTTTGACCTGTATTGTTTTGGCACCCGAACTATTGATGCCCGGTGAGTGGCTGTCTGCAGTGTGGGGTGCCGGAAAAGATGATGAGGTGATTTGGGATTCGGAAGCTGATATGCGGCGGATATTCGACTTCATTTTCAGACTTTACCAGTCCATTGCTGAATCGTTGGAAGAGAAGAATAAACATTTTTCTCCGACCCTGCCATCAAGTTCAGACGGACTTATTGCCTTGGAGAACTGGTGCCGCGGTTTTTATCAGGGTATCGAACTTGACCCGCAGAGTTGGGAATCGTTGCTTACTACTCGTCAGGGCTATAAGCTGCTTTTACCGATTTTTTGATACGGCGCTGCGGAAGGGAGGAAGCATCTTAAAATTCCTCCCAATTTAAGGATATCCCGCGGTCAAAGTGGATCCGTTATGTGATTGAAGCCGTGGAAAATATTTATGATTACTGGCTGGAATATCGCAAAGCTTCCCTCCCGGTACTACAGCCTGTCAAGCGTGTTGGCAGAAATGATCCCTGTCCATGCGGCAGTGGTAAAAAATATAAAAAATGCTGCCTCAGCTCCCTCCCTGAGGCGTAATTCCCGGACAGGCTGAAGTAATAAGAGCCTCAAAACCAATAATTTTGCCTTTGCCGGCATTGATTTAGAAGTTTCAAATCCGGCAAGAGTCACTGTATATTTAGGGTCGTTTTACATATGATAGAATCCTCCAAACAGCCCCAAAACCGCATTAATTCTTCAGAAATACAGGACGAAGATGTTCTCGTTGAACAATCGGTTCGCCCCTCACGCTTCGAAGAGTTCGTCGGTCAATCCGAAACTATTGAGAACCTGAAGGTTTTCATCGCAGCCACCCGTCAGCGTAAAGAAGCTCTCGATCATGTGCTGCTCTTCGGGCCTCCCGGTCTGGGTAAAACGACCCTGGCCAATATCATCGCCCGGGAGTTGAACGTGAATATCAAGCTCTCTTCCGGTCCCGTGATGGAGCGCCCCGGCGATCTGGCCGGTATCCTGACGAATCTGGCGGAGCATGATGTTTTTTTCATCGACGAAATTCACCGTTTAAGCAGCGTTGTGGAGGAATATCTGTATTCGGCCATGGAAGATTACACAATCGATATTATGCTCGACAAAGGTCCCAGCGCCCGCAGTATTCAACTGAACCTCAATCCCTTTACCCTCGTGGGAGCAACCACACGATTGGGCAATCTCACTTCTCCGATGCGGGATCGATTTGGTGTGATCCTGCGGCTGGATTTTTATTCGGTGGATGACTTGTTGCAGATCATCACCCGGACTGCCAGGATCATGGAGATACAGCTGGATGAAAAAGCAGCGCTCGAAATTTCAGGCAGATCCCGGGGAACTCCGAGGATTGCCAACCGTATTTTACGCCGTGCCCGGGATTTTGCACAGGTGCAGTCCGCCGGAGTGATCACGCTTGAAACTGCAAAAGAAGCGCTTGACCGGCTGGGAATTGATAATGCAGGGCTCGATGATATGGACCGGCGCATATTAACGGCTTTGGTGCAGCGTTTTGGCGGTGGTCCGGTGGGGCTGGATTCACTGGGGGTTGCCATTTCGGAAGATGCCAGGACCATCGAAGAAGTGTATGAACCATTTCTCATCAAGGAGGGTTTCATCCAGCGTACTTCCCGGGGGCGCATGGCCATGGACAAGACCTTCAGGTACCTGAAGCTTAACAATACACTGACCGACGGTCAGCGCAGTTTATTTAAATAGAAGGAAACGGAAAATGTTTTTTGGAGCAATTGAAAAACCACCACGGTTATCAGAATTTGATTTGGAAATCCCCGAAGAATTAATCGCACAGTATCCTGTGGAAAAACGGGATGAAAGCCGTCTGATGGTGCTCAATCGGGAGTCTGAATCCATTGAGCATCGTCAATTCAAGGATATTGTGGAGTATTTTAAAAAAGGCGATGTGCTGGTAGTGAACAATACAAAAGTTTATCCCGCCCGGCTTTATGCCTTTAAAGAAAAGTCCGAAGCCAAAGTTGAAGTCTTCCTGCTCCGCGAGCTTGAGAATGACCTCTGGGAAGCCATGGTGCGCCCTGCCAGAAAAGTGCGCATCGGCAACAAGTTGATGTTCGGCGAGGGCATCACCTGCGATGTTATCGACAACACCGTTTCAGGAGGACGGGTCCTGCGTTTTGAATACGATGTACCTTCCATTTATCCTTTCATTGACCGGGAAGGCCATTCTCCTCTGCCGCCTTATATCAAGCGGGAAGCCACGCCAAAGGACAAGGAAACCTATCAAACCGTGTATGCCAGTGAACGGGGGTCCGTTGCCGCCCCCACAGCCGGTTTGCATTTTTCTCACGAGGTTCTGGATGCCCTGCGCGAACGCGGTGTCAAAATTGCAGAAGTTACCCTGCACATCGGACTGGGTACTTTCCGCCCGATTATGGTCGAAGATCTCACCCGTCATCAAATGGACTCAGAATATTTCCGGGTTTCACCGGAAACCGCAGAAATAATTAATAAGGCTTTCGCTAAAAGAAAACGGATCGTAGCCGTCGGGACTTCCACCGTCAGGGCCATCGAAACCGTGGCCGTCTCAGGCTTTCAGATCACGGCCAAGCGGGCCTGGACCGATAAATTCATCTTTCCACCCTATAATTTCAAAATTGCCAATCGTCTCGTGACCAATTTTCATCAACCCAAATCTACGTTGATGATGCTGGTGGCGGCCTTTGCAAATAAGAATTTTGTGCTGAAAGCTTACCGCGAAGCCATCAAAGAAAAGTATCGCTTTTTCAGTTATGGCGATGCCATGTTCATCGTCTGAATGCAATCTGTCGGAGAATAAAACCAGTGACATACCGGATAGGGCAGGGGTTTGATGTACATGCTTTAGAAGCAGACATCCCGCTAAAGATCGGTGGTGTGGAAGTACCTTCTGCCAAAGGCTCCCTGGGCCACAGTGACGGGGATGTACTTTATCACGCCATCGTAGATGCTCTGCTCGGTGCACTGTCGCTCGGTGATATCGGCACTTATTTCCCCTCCACAGAAGAGCGTTGGAGAGGGGCCTCAAGTAAGATTTTTTTGAAGCATGCTTCACAGTTGATCTCGGACAGGTCATTCATAATAGAGAACGTAGATGCGACGGTCATTTTACAGGAACCCAAAATCGCACCTTTCATCGATACAATGCGCCGGAATATTGCCCGGCTGCTCAAGGTGAGTAATGAGCAGATTTCCGTGAAAGCGACCACAACCGACCGTCTGGGTTTTACCGGCGAAGGCCGGGGGCTGGCAGCCTTTGCGGTCGTTCTGATTACCAAAAAGAGTACCCCATGATCAAGACAAGATTTGCCCCCAGTCCTACAGGCTATCTTCATCTCGGCGGTTTGCGGACGGCCCTTTTCAACTACCTGTATGCCCGTAAGGTGGGGGGCAAAGTAGTTCTGCGGATCGAGGATACAGACCAGCAACGTCAGGTTGAGGGTGCTGTGGATAATCTGATGGAAACTTTTGACAAAATGGGAATCGGCTTTGATGAAGGCCCCCGCCAGGGTGGAGAGTGCGGACCGTATTTTCAGAGTCAACGCCTGTCCGTTTATCAGGAGCAAATTCGCCGGTTGCTGGATTCAGGCCATGCCTACCCCTGCTTTTGCTCACCGGAACGGTTGAAAAAAGTCCGCGAGGAACGAGCAGCTCAAAAGTTCAATACACCTTACGACCGGCATTGCCTCAATCTCCCACGCCGGGAAGCACTTGACAGGATGCAGGATCAACCACATGTGATCCGCATGAAAATTCCTCAGGATAGAATCGTCCGATTTTACGATATTGTCAGGGATGCCGTTGAATTCAACTGTGCGGATATTGATGACCAGGTACTCATTAAAACCGACGGTTTTCCCACCTACCATTTTGCTAATGTGGTGGATGATCATCTCATGGGAATTTCACATGTAATCCGCGGCGAAGAGTGGCTGCCATCAACGCCAAAACATATCCTGCTGTATGAGTATTGCGGCTGGAAAGCCCCCAAATTTGCCCATCTTCCCCTGCTTCTGAACCCGGACAGATCCAAGTTGTCCAAACGCCAGGGAGATGTCGCCGTGGAAGTCTATCTGCAGAAAGGTTATCTGCCCGAAGCCCTGAATAATTATGTTGCTTTACTGGGCTGGGCGCCGGGGAATGACAGGGAAATGTTCAGCCTCGATCAACTGGAAAAAGCTTTTTCACTGAAGGGCTTGCAGAAATCCGGTGCCGTCTTCGATGTGGAAAAACTGAAATGGATGAATGGCCACTATTTGCGCGAGCTTCCCCTGAAACAGATCGCCCGGCTGGCAGAACCCCGGTTCCTGCAGGCGGGAATCGATATCTCTGACAAAACAAAATATTTGCAAGTCGTTGACGATGCCCGGCGGCGAATTTCAATACTGGATGAAATTCTCGATTTCTCTAATATGTTTTACGAAGTCCCGGCTGTGCAAGGGGAGCATCGCTTATTTATCGATGACGGTACTTCCCGGGAACTCTTCATTTTCTGGAAGGATAAGCTCAACGAAATGACCAATCCGGACACGGAAGCCATCAAGGCACTAATCCGTGAAACCACGGATGAACTGGGTATTACCGGTAAAAATTTATACTGGCCGCTGCGAATCGCGCTGTACGGTAGTCCCCACGGTCCGGACCTGCCCACACTGATCGGGATTCTCGGCCGGGAAGAAACCATCAGGCGACTTGAACTACAAATGAATAAGGCATAACCACTATGACATCGGAAAAACAGGCAAAAAATTTCATCCGTGATATCATTGACGAAGATTTAAAAAACGGTAAAAACGAAGGTCGTGTACACACTCGTTTTCCACCGGAGCCTAACGGCTATCTGCATATCGGGCATGCTAAATCGATTTGTCTCAATTTTGGTATTGCAAAGGATTATGCGGGCGGCCTGTGCAACCTCCGTTTTGATGATACGAATCCCATCAAGGAAGAAGATGAATATGTAAACTCAATTATCGAAGATATCCGCTGGCTGGGGTTCGATTGGGGAGAGCGGCTTTATTATGCGTCCGATTATTTTGACCGGATGTATGCTCTGGCAGAACAGCTGATCACAGCGGGCAAAGCCTATGTGGATGATCTCTCGTCAGAAGAGATTCGCAAAATGAGAGGCACACTGACAGAGCCCGGTAAGGAGAGCCCCTCACGCAACCGCAGTGTGGCTGAGAACCTGGAATTGTTCCGGAACATGCGGGCCGGAAAATACCCCGACGGTTCCCGGGTTCTTCGGGCAAAAATAGATATGGCCTCACCGAATATGAACCTGCGGGATCCGGTAATGTATCGAATCCTCCGGGCAACCCACCACCGCACCGGTGACAAATGGTGCATCTATCCCATGTACGACTGGGCACACGGGCTTGAGGATTCCATAGAAAAAATTACTCATTCCCTTTGTACGCTTGAATTCGAAGATCACCGGCCCCTGTATGACTGGTTTTTGAAGGAACTCAATGTCTATCGGCCCCGGCAAATTGAATTTGCCCCCCTGAATCTCAGCTATACGGTATTGAGCAAGCGTAAACTGCTCCAACTCGTAGAAGAAGGACATGTGAACGGCTGGGATGACCCGCGAATGCCGACACTATCGGGCTTGCGCAGAAGGGGCTTCACACCGGAATCCATACGTGAGCTCGCCGACAGGGTTGGTATCGCCAAACGGGACGGGGTGAATGATATCGCCCTGTTATTTCACTGCCTGCGGGAAGACCTTAACCGGAAGGCGCAACGTGCGATGGCGGTTCTGAACCCGCTGAAGGTTACTCTGACCAATTATCCTGAAGGTCAGGTGGAAATGCTGCCCGCCGAGAATAACCCTGAAGATGAGTCCATGGGCAAACGCATGCTTCCCTTTACACGGGAACTTTACATCGAAAGAGATGATTTCCTGGAAAACCCGCCGCGAAAATTTTTCCGCCTCGCCCCCGGACGGGAAGTACGTCTGAAACATGCCTATTACATCACCTGTACCGAAGCAGTTAAAAATGATGCCGGTGAAATTGTCGAATTAAAATGTACCTACGACCCTGCTACAAAAGGCGGCTGGTAAGAGGATGGGCGGCGCGTAAAAGGCACTTTGCACTGGGTATCAAAGTCCCATGCAATCACTGCGGAAGTGCGGCTCTATAATCATCTTTTCGTCACGGAAAATCCTTATGAATCCGAAGATGGCGATTTTCGTTCCAACCTCAACCCGGCGTCATTGAAGGTGCTGTCAGACTGCAAAGTTGAACCGGGATTGGTCAAGGCCGGGGCCGGGGACCGCTTTCAATTTCTCAGACATGGTTATTTTTGTGTCGATCCGGACTCCGGCAGCAAAGGGCTGGTCTTCAACCGTACTGTCCCCTTAAGAGATTCCTGGGCAAAGAAGCATAAATGAAGGATTAATCTGCAGGGAATTTTACCGGCAGCAGCAGCTGGCCCTATGAAAAGAAAGCTCAAAGCCCATGCCAAGATCAATATCGGATTAAAGATCACCGGACGACTCAGGAATGGATACCATACGCTGCACAGTATATTTCTGGAGATTGATCTGTGCGATTACCTTACCGTCACCACAGCTGAAAACGGTGAAGTCAGGTTAACAGCGAGTGGAATTCCAATCCCCGATGATTCACCAAATCTAGTCGAAAAAGCTGCCCGGTTATTGCAAAAACAATTTGGAGTGACTGCCGGCTCAGTCCTGCACCTTGAGAAAAATATTCCCATCGGGGCGGGTTTGGGTGGCGGCTCCAGTGATGCGGCAGCTACACTTTTGGCGCTGAATTCGCTCTGGAATTTGAACCGCTCACAGGACGAACTCATCTCATTAGCAACTGGTCTGGGCGCTGATGTACCCTTTTTTATACGGGGCGGTTTGCAACTGGCAGAGGGCATCGGGGCAGATCTGTCTCCCCTTGATCCCTCACCGTTCCGGCATTACACCATTCTGCTGGTTACACCGAATTTTTCCGTATCAACCGCCCGGGCGTATTCAGCATTAAATAAGGTTTTGCAGCTACCTGCCGAATGTCCTAAATTTGCCGCCTCATTGACGCCGGTAAAATGGCAGTTATTTGAAAACGATTTTGAACGGGTCTTGTTATCAACGTATCCAGAAGTCGGAAAGATCAAAAGCGACCTCCTCAAAGGAGGCGCTGTCTTCGCCGGCTTGTCGGGAAGCGGTTCGACTATGTTTGGTATTTTTGACCACCATGAAACAGCTGGGCGGGTTGCTGCAGGCTTTCCCGCTTACCAAACGTTTGTCACCCACCCCGTAGATCGCTCCGATTGATACCCCGACCTTTTTACCAAACACTGTTCAGATTCTGGTAGAAATCAGCCCGCTGGCCGGCACCATCAAACAGCAGCTCATTTCACAATCTTGGGGGATCGTCCAATGGTAGGACACCAGGTTTTGGTCCTGGGAATTGGGGTTCGACTCCCTATCCCTCAGCAATATGAAATTATACAGTGGCAGATCAAACAGACCTCTGGCCCTGGGCATCGCAGAGAAATTGCAAATTGAACTGGGCAAGGTTAGTATTTACAATTTTAGTGACGGTGAGATCAGTGTAGCTTTTGAGGAAAACATCCGTAACGAAGATGTTTACATCATTCAATCCACTACTCCGCCTGCTGACAATATTATGGAGCTTTTGTTGATGCTGGATGCTGCCCGCCGGGCATCGGCGCATAAGGTGATCGCCGTAATTCCATATTTCGGATATGGCCGGCAGGATCGCAAAGACCGGCCCAGAGTGCCTATTGCAGCCCGTATGTTCCTGGATATTATTTCAGCCGTGGGGGTCAACCGGATCATCTGTATGGATCTACATACTTCACAGATACAGGGCTTCGCCAATTTTCCCATCGACCATCTCTATTCGAGGATCGCCCTTTTTGACAGATTGAAAAAATTCGGTTTAACCGAAGACTCGGGAGTTGTACTTTCACCCGATATGGGCAGCGCAAAAATGAGTCAGTCCTATGCCAAGAAACTCCACACGGGCTTTGCACTGATTGATAAAAGAAGACCTTCCCCTAATAAAGCCGTGGTGGCAAACCTCGTTGGGGATCTGGAAGATAAACATGTGCTGATCATTGATGACATGATCGATACGGCCGGAACCGTGTGCAATGCAGCTGAGGTTGCCATGGACAAAGGAGCAAGGGACGTGACCTGTATCGCAACTCACGCCGTACTGTCCGGGAAAGCGATTCAGCGTCTGCAGGATGCACCTATTGCTAAGATTATCGTCTGCGATACTATCAATATTCCGCAAGAGAAAAAAATTGATAAACTGGAAATCGTTTCTGTCGCCAATGTGTTTGCAGAATCCATACTGAGGATTGATTCCGGCAGATCACTCAGTTCCATGTTTGAATTAGAATTATAGGAGAAATAATGGCTTTTGAAACTTATAAACTGGAAGTTCACAAACGCTCTGCGATGACCAAAGGTGAACTGAAACACATGAGAAAAGAGGGGAAAATCCCCGGGATTTACTATTCTCACGAATCCAAAAACAGTACACCGTTTTACATTGAGAAAAGTGAAATCCATAATATTCAAAAATCCGGTGCCCGCCTGCTGAAGATCAGCGTAGGGGGCAAGCTAAAAACCGTATTTTTTAAATCCGTTCAATATCACCCGGTGACGGATGAAATTATTCATCTTGACCTGTACGGTGTGAAAATGGATGAAAAAATTCAGATCACGGTTCCGGTAAACACTGTGGGTGAACCCATCGGTGTCAAATCTGAAGGCGGGCAGCTGACCCAGCCGCAACAGGCTGTTGAGGTACTTTGTCTGCCGTCAAATATCCCCGAATTTCTCGAGCTGGATATTTCTGAACTTCACATGAATGATAGTATTCATGTCCGTGACATTCCGTTACCTGAAGAGGTGGAAATGGTGACCAGCCCCGAGGCGGTTGTAGCAATTATTTCCCACGGTGTCCGTGAAGAAGAAACTGTCGCAACTGAAGCGGAAGAAGAAGAGCTCATCTTCGAAGAAGGTTCAGAAGAGGCTGCCGGATCCGAGAGCGAAGAATAACCGCAATTCTCTTGAGTATCCGTGAAGTTGATCGTTGGACTGGGGAATCCCGGCAGGGAATATGACCGTACAAAGCATAACTTCGGTTTCTGGGTAATTAACGCCTATGCCATGCAGCAGGATCAATCTTTTCGGACAGGTAAAGGCAGTTATCTATATTCAAGATTTCCGGACGGGACTCTACTGATGCGCCCCACGACTTTCATGAACAACAGCGGAATTGCCGTAGCTCAGGTCAGTAATTATTTTGGGATCACCGCAGAGCAGCTTTTATTGATCTATGATGATATTGACCTGCCTCTCGGTTCAATCCGCTTCAGGGATCAGGGCGGCAGCGGAGGGCATAAAGGTGTCGAATCGGTAATCACCCGGTTGGGAACAGATAGTTTTCATCGTCTGCGTCTGGGCATCGGGACGGATGAAGAGATGCGACCCGCCGAACATTATGTCTTAAAACCTTTTGGGAAAAAATACATGCCGGTAGTCCGTGAGGTCATTGATCGGGCTGTTGAGGCCGTGACCTTCTACCGGAAGAATACTATTGTAGAAGCTATGAATCACTATAATCAAAAGATAAAACTACGAGGAGATGTTGACTGATGAACTTATTTTTTATTATTCCCATTCTGGGTGTGATAGCACTTTTATTTGCTTTTTGGAAATCCTCCTGGGTAAACAAACAGGACCCGGGGAATGAACGTATGCAGGAAATCGGTGCCGCCGTCCGGGAAGGTGCCATGGCATTTCTTGCCAGAGAATACAAGGTGTTGTTCATCTTCGTAATTGCCGTTGCAGTCCTGCTCGCATGGGGAAATGCCTCCGAGGGGACCTCAATGGTGGCAATCTCATTTGTCATAGGTGCTTTTTGCAGCGGATTGGCGGGCTATTTCGGAATGAAAGTGGCCACCCGGGCTAATCACCGCACAACTCAGGCTGCAAGACATAGTTTGAACTCGGCCTTAAGTGTTGCCTTTGCCGGTGGTTCGGTCATGGGTATGAGCGTTGTCGGATTGGGTGTACTTGGCCTCTCCCTGCTTTTCTGGTTTTATGGCGGCCTTGAGCAGTCTGCCGATCTTGCAAGGATCATGACTATTTTGTCCGGTTTCGCCATGGGGGCTTCCTCAATCGCCCTGTTCGCTCGTGTGGGTGGTGGAATTTATACCAAGGCAGCTGATGTAGGCGCCGATCTGGTGGGTAAGGTTGAGGCGGGAATCCCCGAAGATGACCCCCGTAACCCCGCAACCATTGCCGACAATGTAGGTGACAATGTAGGTGATGTCGCCGGTATGGGAGCCGATTTATTCGAGTCTTATGTCGGTTCGATCATCGGTGCCATGGTTCTGGCCGCAGCCGCCGGATACAGCAACCTGGTGATGCTGCCACTCTCCCTGGCTGCAGTGGGGATCTTTGTCTCTATGCTGGGCACTTTTCTGGTTAAAACCAAAGAAGGCGGCAACCCGCAAAATGCCTTGAATGTCGGGACCTTCGGGGCGGGTATCCTGATGATCATCGCCAGTTATTTTCTGATACGGCGCTTCGTGCCCAATCCGGTGACATTGGGGAGTAAGTCCGTCAGCGGTGCAGACATATTCTTTTCTACAATCGTGGGCCTGATTGCCGGAACTCTGGTTGGTTTGTTCACAGAATACTACACTTCCGAGGCTCGTAAACCATCGCGCAACATTGCAAAATCCAGCGAGACCGGTGCCGCCACCAATATCATTGCCGGACTTGCCAACGGGATGTTCTCCACAGCATATCCTGTTTTGACTATTGCTATTGCAATTATTCTCTCTTACTATTTTTCAGGTCTCTACGGTATCGCCATTGCAGCCTTGGGCATGCTCTCCACTACGGGCATACAGCTTGCTGTTGATGCCTATGGCCCCATTGCTGATAATGCCGGGGGCTGTGCCGAAATGGCCGAGCTTGAACCCGAAGTGAGGCAGCGTACTGATAAACTCGATGCCGTCGGAAACACAACCGCTGCTATCGGCAAGGGTTTCGCCATCGGTTCAGCCGCTCTGACGGCCCTGGCTCTTTTCAGTGCCTACCAGACAAAGGTTGGTCTCGACAGTATTGACGTTATGAAACCCACTGTCATGGCCGGTCTGCTCATCGGTGCGCTCTTACCCTTCGTATTTTCGTCGTTTGCCATGAAAGCCGTGGGTGAGGCAGCCTTCGATATGATCGAAGAGGTGCGCCGTCAGTTTCGTGAAATTAAAGGTCTGCTGGAAGGCAAGGCGAAAGCAGACTATGCCCGCTGCGTGGATATTGCAACGGCAGCAGCAATTAAAAAAATGATCATACCCGGGTTGTTGGCCGTATTGACCCCGGTCTTTTTCGGCCTTGTACTGAGAGATGCTGAAATGCTGGGCGGCGTACTGGCTGGTGTGACTGTATCGGGTGTGCTCCTGGCCATCTTCATGGCCAATGCTGGTGGCTCCTGGGATAATGCGAAAAAATACATCGAAAGCGGCCACCATGGTGGCAAAGGAAGCCCCGCACACAAAGCCGCAGTGGTAGGTGATACAGTTGGAGACCCCTTTAAAGATACTGCCGGTCCCTCGTTAAATATTCTGATTAAGTTGATGTCTGTGGTCTCCCTGGTCATCGCACCCATGATCGCAAGATTTTAAATAAGAAAGAAAAAGGAAAAAATGCGTTATTATGAATCAATGATAATTATTCATCCCGCACTAGAGACCAACCGTCTCAAAGATCTCATTGTCGGGATACATGAAAACCTCAAACGGAAAGGTGGTAACGTTATCACCACTGAACTCTGGGGGAGAAAGCGCCTGGCTTATCTCATCGATAAACAGAAGTACGGGACTTACCTGCTGCTGCAATTTTCAGGAGAAAAGATCCGATCCACTGATTTTAACACGGATCTGGAACATGACGCCGATATCCTGGCCTATATGACTGTGAAGATCGAAAAAGAGCAGATTCGGGAACAAGAGGCCGACCTTGACACACAGATTGCCGGGACAGCCAGAGAAGAAGCTCAAACCCAAAGCAGTGATACAGAAGAAAAAGCCGAAGAAAAACCCGCAGAAGAAACTGCCGGGGCAGAGGCAGACACGGAAACCCGGGAACCTGTCTCAACGGTAGTCGAAGATGTTCCCGAAGCTGCCGAAACACAACAGGAAGAGGCTCCGGCTGTTTCTGAGACAACCAATGCCGATACTGTGATCGAAACAGAACCTGCAGCACCAGATGAAAAACCGGAAGATTAACTCTAACATATTGGAAAGGTGAGATAATGGGATTTATCACACAAAGAAAAATTTGCCCCTTTTGTGAAAACAGGGAAATGGTAATTGACTATAAAGAATACAGATTGTTAAGAAAATTCCTCACTGAACAGGGAAAGATCATTCCGGGATTTGTCACCGGGGTCTGTGCCAAACATCAGCGTAGAGTTACCCGTGCGGTAAAGCGTGCCAGAAATATCGCTCTGCTGCCCTATACGCGTGACGTCAGAGAATAGAAGGAGCTCATCTCATGGAAATTATCTTAACCAGCAACATTGAATCCCTGGGTAAAACCGGGGACATTGTAACTGTCAAGCCCGGGTATGCCCGGAACTATTTATTCCCCAAAGGACTGGCAAAAAAAGCAACTGCCGGCATCATTGATTCCATCCTGAAGCAGGTTGAACAGGAGGAGCTTAGGGAGGCCAAGGTTCGAGCCAATATGGAAGCACTTTCAGCCCGTCTTGATAAACTGACCCTGAAATTCACCATGAAATCAGGAGAAGACGATAAACTTTTCGGCTCCGTGACGTCGGCTATGATTGCCGATGCCATCCTGGCAAAAGGCTATCCGATTGATAAAAAAGAAGTCGAGATGCCCGAACCAATTCGTCATGTGGGCAATCATTTCGTGGTTGTCAAACTGGGCGGTGGACTCGAGGGTCGTGTAAAAATTAAGGTTGCCGCCGAAAAATAAACTGATGCAAGAGCCCGGCAACTGCCGGGCTTTTGTCACTATTCCAATTTTACCGCAGTATTATTCCAGGGTATGCTTGTGCTTCAACCGTCAGCGCTTCCGGAAATCCATAGCCCAACCTAAGCCCGGAAAACCGACAAGCGGTTCTGTCCTTACAGGAGTTCACCGGCTTACGCCTTAGAAATTCAAAATGAGGTCTTCAAGATAGGCTTTCAATGCCCGGACATCGACTTTGGCTGAAAGCTCCTCTCCAAACCAGAGATCCAATGACGCCAGTGCCTGGTAGATGAACATATTTAGCCCGTTGATGGTCTTGGCACCCAGCATTCTGCCTTGTTGCAGAAATTGTGTTTCAAGTGGTGTGTAGATCGTATCCACCAGTACATGACCTTCCCCGGGTATCAGCCGGGGTAATGGCGTTGCATCAATCTCCGGCCACATTCCCACAGGTGTACAGTTAATTATGCAGCTTTCTTCGGGAATCCGGATGAGTTCACCCGCCGGGTGGGCTGTAAATGAAGTACTTCCCCGGAAAAGCCGGAAATGATCGACCAGCTCCTTTGCCCGCCTTAGCGACCGGTTCACAATAACGACTGATTTTGCCCCCTCCCGCATGAGGGTGTATAAGACGCCCCTGGCAGCTCCACCCGCACCCAACAGGATGAAATCACTTCCGCCAATCTCAACACCAAAAGCCCGCATCGCCATGGAGAATCCATACCAGTCCGTATTAAAACCTATGGTAGAGCCCTTATCGTTGACCAGACAGTTGACGGCGCCAATATGCTGTGCTTTTATGTTGAGCTCATCCAGCAGTGGCATGATCTTAGTTTTATAAGGCAGGGTAATGTTGGCACCGTCAAGGTCGCCGCTTTTCATGGAGGCCACAACACCGGGAAGATCTTCCTGCGGGCATTCGACCCGGTAATATCGGGCCTCCAGTCCTAATTGCCGGAAGATCAGACCATGCAGCCGGGGGCTCAGGCTGTGAGCCAGGGGATTTCCGATAACGGCAAATTTTCTCATAATCAGTTACACGCTTTTCTGATGAGCTGGAAAAACTCAGGGCACGAGACGTCAATACAGGCTTCGTCATCCAGCCGGACCGGACCGCCTGAAAGCAGGGCGGCGACGGAAAAGGCCATGGCTATGCGGTGATCCCCATAGGTTTTGATTTCCCCTCCGTGAAGCTGGCTGGGGCCGCTGATGATAAAGCCATCAGGTAATTCTTCAATATCCCCACCGATTTTTTTCAGGTTTTCACTGATCGCCCTGATCCTGTCGGTTTCTTTTACCCGTAATTCGCCGGCACCGGTGACCACCGTCTTTCCAACCGCCTGAGTTGCCAAAACGGCAAGAATGGGCAATTCATCTATCAAAGCCGGGATTTCTGCTTCTCCTATTTCCACACCCTGTAATGTGCCTGACTGCACCCGGAGATCGCCGACTTTTTCACCCCTATCCTCCCGGATTTCAAGCCACTCAAGCCCGGCATTCATTTTCCGCAATATTTCAAAGAATCCGATGCGGGATGGATTGGCCAGAATATTTTTAAGGAACAACTCGGAACCGGGCAGGACGGCAGCGGCAGCGGCAAAAAAGGACGCAGTTGAAGGGTCACCGGGAAGGTCCATTTTGAAGGGCTCCAACTCGCCTGTACCCGGTGACAGTATGATTTTTTGCTGCCTTATCTCTATATTGACTCCTGATTGTTTCAGCATGATCTCGGTGTGGTCCCGGCTTGGCAGCGGTGAAAAAATGACCGTTTGCCCCTCTGCACCCAGTCCCGCCAGCAGAATAGCCGATTTCACCTGTGCGCTGGGGACAGGCAGGGTGTAGGAAATTCCTTTCAGAGGCGCAGACCTGATCTTCAGGGGAAGCTTCCGGTTTGTGGCATGAACATCAGCTCCCATTATCCGCAGGGGATGAAGAACTCTCCCCATGGGGCGGTCGGAGAGTGAAACGTCCCCGGTAAGTTCTGCCTGAATATGCTGACCTGCCAGTAATCCCGTCAGGAGCCTGGCGGTAGTTCCGGAATTCCCACAATGGAGAGCCATCAAAGGGTTTTTAAATTCCCCGCCGGTTACCGTTCCCACGGAGCAGCGCAGGTCAAGCTCAATACCGCATTGCCGGAGGCAGGCGGCTGTGGATTTTACATCGAGACCGGTAGCACAGTTCGTAAAAAAGCTTTTGCCATGGGCAAGGGCGCCCGCTATCAGCACTCTGTGAGAGATGGATTTATCTCCCGGGAATTGCAGCTCACCCCGCAAGCGCATACCAACAACTCCGGTATCAGACTCTTTGAAGTCGGGCCAGAATATCCCTGGCAACACCGCTGTCAATTGATTCTGCAGCCAGTTTTAGTCCTTCGTCCAAGGTTGTAGCCTTGCCGCTAATCTGGATTCCGGCGGCGGCATTTAGCAGGACAATATCGCGGTGAGGACCCTGTTCACCGTTCAGTACCCGGCGGATGACCTCTGCATTATATTTGGGTGAACCACCTTTTAAATCGGATAATTTTGCAGTTTTTATTCCGAACTCACTCGGAGAACAGATCACAGAGTTGATTGCTCCGTCGGCGGTCAGGTGTGTCAGCTTGGTCGAAGTGGTTGTGGTGATCTCATCCATGTCATCATGCCCGATGACGATAAGGGCTTCTTCAGAACCCAGCATTTTCAGGACCTTTGCCATGCGTTCTGTGAGACGAATATCATAGACCCCCAGCACCTGCCGTTTAACACCAGCGGGGTTATTTAAGGGGCCCAGCACATCAAAAACCGTTCGCACACCCATTGAACCTGTTGCGTTGGCCACCTGGGCAATGGCCGGGTGCAGGTCGGGGGCGAACATGAACCCGATACCGATATCTTCTACACAACGAGCTACTTGTTCAGGGCCGAGGGTAATATCCACACCCAGAGCAATCAGCACATCCCCGGAACCGGATTTTGATGACATGGAACGATTCCCGTGCTTTGCAACTTTAACCCCTGCTCCGGCCACAACCAGCGACGCCGCAGTGGAGATATTAAAAGTCCCTTTTGCATCTCCACCTGTTCCGCACATGTCGATGGCTTCTGAAGTTATGGGAACCGGCGTCATTCTCTCCCGCATAGCTTTGGCAAAGCCGGCAATTTCCCTGGATTTTTCACCTTTGGCCCGCAGGGCGATGAGAAAACCGGCGATCTGCGCATTATTGAATTCTCCGCTCATGATCCGGTGCATGATCTGATAGCTTTTTTCATAGGTCAGATCCCGGTTCCCCAGCAATTTATTGATAATCTTTTTCATTTTTTCAGTTCTTAGTGTATTAAATAAACTCCACGCCGGAAGCCATACTGGAAGTACGCTACCCGCAATGCTTACCCTCAACAAAATGCAGGGGTTCTATCTGCAGAGTTACATGCTCGATATTAAAATCCCGGGCTAACATTTGCCGGGCGTATTTAAGGCAGTCCGACCAATGAGTTGACTGTGTACATTCCCTTGACATTTTGAGATGTGCACTGAGTGCCGGTTTATCCTGTGAAATTGACCAGATATGGAGATCGTGTATTTTCTCAACATGCTCAAGGTTAAGCAGAGCGGATTCAATTTGATGATAATCCAGATTGATTGGGACTCCATCCATGAGCAAATTAATACTGTTCCTGATCAATCCCTTGGTGCCAATGAAAATCAGAATCACGATAACTACACTGGCGATGATATCAATGAAATAAAAATCCCAGATCAGGATCACGATGCCGGAAACGATTGCCCCGATGGAACCCAATGCATCGAAGATCAAATGCAGATAGGCGCCCTCTATATTTAAATTGACCTTTCTGTGGCTCGACAGGATCCAGGCACTGATCCCGTTAGCTAAAAATCCAAGTACAGCAATAATCAGCAATGGACCTCCCAGGATGGGAGTTGTATCTCCGATCCGCCGCCAGGCCTCATAGAGTATGAATCCGCAAATCAGGATCAAAGTCGCCCCATTCACAAAGGCTCCAATAATCTCCGCTCTGAAGTAGCCGAACGTGCGTCTGGCATCCCGTTTACCGGTGGCGAGGGAGGACACCCAGATGGCCAGACCCAGCGCTGCCACATCAGTCAACATGTGCCCGGCATCCGATAAAAGCGCCAGACTATTGGCGTAAAGCCCGCCGATGACTTCAATGATCAGGAAGATTAGATTTACAATAAAGGCCAGCCACAATCTCTGTCTGCTGGTATCGGCTATGCCGTGGTGATGGTCATGCATTTAGTAATTCCCGGTTAAACTATTTTTCTACGGAAAATTATCGATAGCGGTTTCATTACAATTCCCGGACGGGGATTATACCGATATTATCCTTTCCGGTTCCAGACTCAATCTGCCTGCATTTAACCTCCGTCATATTTACTTGCAGCCAACATAAGCCGAGATAAATTATCACCTTTAAACCTTTAGAGAAAAGCTGTTTGACCTCTCAGTGTGTCCATTTTTGTGGCAGCACCATTTTTGAATCAGGCAATGATTTTCCCAGGTACGAGGATAGATATGCAGCTTTTTTGTCGTAAATTTAACCTGAAGTCTATCACAGAATTAGATCCGATTATTCCTTGAAGGCTTTTGCACTAAACAGAGGGCTTTAGCGGAAAGTTATTATTCTCACAGATATTCACCAGCCTGTTTTGAGCAAATTGAATAATCTGTGTACACATCATGTCAAGAGTAAGTCTGCTTAATAATATACCAAGATGTCTTTTCTGCACAGCCGGAACGCATTAAATTGT
>JAJRUW010000014.1 GCA_024277615.1 Fidelibacterota bacterium
GTTCAGATTTGCCATCCAATGTTGTGGCCATCGGTCGTCCGGCGACTATTCTTCGGGCTAGACAGACCCGGCCAAATGAATTGGAAACTGCATGAGCTATTGTCTGCTTCGAACTGAAGTCGTTGACCAAGGGCTCTGTTCCCGATGTGGGTTGTGCGGTGGGGTTTGCCCGGTGCAAGCCATCACAATGGATGAGGATGGCTATCCACGACTTACAGGGCGTTGTACGGAGTGTGGATTCTGTACGGGCTGCTGTCCTGGGGGAGAAGTTGATTTTCCGGCTTTGTCTAAAAAGGTTTTTAATGCAGAGTATGATCCGTCCAGTGAGTTGGGACGGGTAGACCGCCTGTTTGTTGGCCATGCTGCAGACGAGGGCGTCAGGAAGCTAGGAACCAGCGGTGGGGTTGTCACCGCATTGCTGTTGTATATGCTTAAACAGGGGGAGATTGACGGCGCTGTTGTCGTCGGAATGGACCCGGATAATCCCTTGCGAAGTATGGGAGTGCTGGCGACGACTGCTGAGGAAATTATGGCCGGGGCCATGTCAAAATATTGCCTTACTCCTTCTCTAGATTTACTGCGTGAGATCAGAAGACGTAAGGGAAATTTTGCTGTAGCCTGTCTGCCTTGCCAAGCTCACGGACTAAGGAAACTGGTGGAAGTAGATCCTGTTCTGTCCAGGAAGATTGTTTGTATTCTTGGTCTATTCTGCAACTGTAATATGGAGAGAAAGGGCCATCTCGAGGCACTCAGAGCCTGCGGAGTTAACCCGGACGACGTGCAATGTTTTCAGTTTCGCGGTGGGCCGTGGCCCGGGGGCTTTCATGTGGTCAAAAAAAATGGCGATAAGATTGCTCTGCACCATATGCGCTATAGTGACCTTGTGAATGTACTGTTTAGGCTATACGGGGCAGGCCGCTGCTATTTATGCTTTGATGCGTTATCTGAATATGCTGATATCAGCTGTGGAGACTTTCATGCTGGTGATTACAGTGATACGTTCGGAAGGTTAACCAGCTGTACTCTGGTTTTTCAACGGACTTCCCGAGGCAAAAGAATCCTTGATATGGCGGAAAAGGACGGTGCTCTGGTCATGCACCCTCTTTCCCGGGATCGTATGTCTAAACGAATTATCGGTATGGCAAAGAATAAGAAGAATCGTTGCATTGTTCGGTTGCTACGCCGACGGCATAAAAGACAGCCAATACCGAGGTATCATTTTTCCTTGCCAAAGCCCTCCGCAAAGTCCGTATTGAGTGAATTTTCTTACCGTTTTTTTCTTTTATTGCGTGGTCGTTTGGCTAGAACCATGATCCTGCATGTACTTTTTTCCCCTCTCGGAGAGTATTTGGCCTGGATTAATGTGAAGCGGAAACAATGGTTTTGTCACTATCATGACAACTAAAGATGATAATGAATCGTTGAATGTTGTGAGGATTATGACTTTATTCCAGTACTCAAAAACATGGTGGAAGATACTGCTTGTCATCTTATACCTGACCTTGAGTAATCCGGTTGCTGTTCGTGCAGCTGATAGTTCCGGTTATGCTGTTGCTGGTGTTGTTGTTTATGAAACCAGTGAAGGAATTGAGCGTATTCGAATTGGTGATGATAAGGCAATAGTTCTGATTGCTGGCGGAAAGTATCCCAGGTGGTCTCCTGATGGCAAATATATCGTCTTCGTCCGAGGGAATGATATTCTTATCATGACTGACAACGGAGAGCAGGTGCGTTTACTTGCGACTGCTCAGCGAGCTAAGGCTGTTTGTTTTTTTTCTGATGGAAAATCTGTTTTATTCACAGATGGGCAGTATATTCGTAGGGTCAACCTTGACACTGGGCAGATAGAGACCATACTGTCTGGAAGGAAATTTATGGAATTGGATATTGCTGGCGATGGAAAGCGACTGGTGACTACGGTCAAATCATTTCCAGGATTGTACTACGTGCTGGCAGTTTATATCCCGACAGGAACAGTTCGTACTGTTTCCAGGGGCTGTTCAGCGAGTATCTCCCCTGATGGTCGATTTGTAACTGTTAACGGACCAAAACATAAATCGTTGAATTTATTTTCCTGGGAAAGACTTGACTCTGTGGGTAAAATTTCCGCTCCGGGAAATTTTAGATTTGATAACCAGTTCTGGTCGAATCGTCAGGATTGGTTAGTGAGTAAGACCGAAGGATCTGTTGAGGATATTTTTATTCATAGATTGTCAGATGACAAATCGTTTCAAGTGACATTTTCCGGACAATGTGACCGTCCTGATTTTTATATCGAGTCCCCGGATGGTTGATGGAGAAGTACTTGAACCAATAACCGTTTTTTTATGAGTTTTTGCATATGAATGAACCCATTGATGTCTCTATTGTTATCCCTTTGTTTAATGAGGAAGGGAATGTATTACCTCTGTATGAAGAACTGCAGTCGGTTCTCTCTACAGCTTCTATCTCTTATGAAATCATTTTTGTCAATGACGGAAGTGTTGACAGTACTGAAAAGTTGGTTCACATGCTCTGTGAGAAAAACGTCTCAGTAAGGTTGATAAATTTTAGAAAAAATTTCGGCCAGACGGCGGCTATGTCTGCCGGATTTGATCATGCTCAAGGGGAAATTATTATAACCATGGATGGTGATCTGCAGAATGATCCTGCTGACATCCCTCTGCTTCTGAAAACAATTGACGAGGGATACGATATAGTAGCCGGGTGGCGTTATAATCGACAGGATGCCTTTATCAGCAGAAAATTACCTTCAAAGATTGCCAATAAGATTATTTCTCAGGTTACCGGCGTTAATCTGCATGATTACGGCTGCACTCTTAAAGCATTCAAACGGGAAGTGATTAATAATATAAATCTTTATGGCGAGATGCATAGGTTTATCCCGGCTATTGCAAGTGTGATGGGTGTTGCAATCATTGAAGTTAAGGTTAATCATAGGCCAAGGACACATGGTGCTTCTAAGTATGGAATTTCCAGGACTCTGAGGGTAATTCTTGATTTGATTACCGTAAAATTCTTACTTAGCTTTTCCAATAGGCCGATCCACATTTTTGGTTCCATCGGCCTTCTTTCTTTTTTTATCGGGGGCATGACAACGTTTGTTCTGATTTTTCAGAGGCAGGTATATCATCGGCCCCTGGCTGACCGGCCACTACTGTTGCTGGCTGTTATGCTAATTTTTATAGGTGTACAGTTTATTACTATTGGCCTGATATCGGAGCTGCAGATTCGAACCTATCATGAGTCTCTTAAAAAACCAATTTATTATATTAAAGATATTTTCGGCAAAAGTTAACGGAACAGTAAATTTTCTTGGAACACGAAAAGATACCTGCTATAAAGAAGTATTGGGCAGAGAGGGGAGGCTAAATGATCAGGACTAATTGCACCGTGAACCTGGCCCCATGCTTTTCGTGTCAATGCACAACATGTGGTAAATGTAACGAATAAATTCGTCCAGTGCTGATGCACCTAATATGGTATCAGGCACGCGGCTTTTAACTGCAATATCTATGATGATTCAACTGAATAGTAGTTATTTTAAACGGTTGTGCTACTCGCTGATCTGTTTTGCTGTTGTAATCGTTTCATCTCCGACCTTCGGAGCAAAGAGTAAAGCTATGCTGGCTTGGAGCGAACAGGATTTCGATGGGGTCTACAATATGTATTTCAGTCGACAAACCGATGACGGTTGGAGTGACCCCCTTTTGATTTCCGCCACTGGTTACCCTGAGGTGCTGCCAGCTATCGGCTCTAATGAGCAGGGTGATGTGTGGCTTGCGTGGACGGAATTGCAAGAGGGTACTGGCCATATCATGTGGTGTCGTTTTTCCGAAGGTAGGTGGAGTGATCCCGCAGTGCTTGAGACTCAGACAACGTCTGATATGGCCCCCTCAATTGCTGTTGATAAACATGGAGTTGCCTGGTTGGTATATTCTGGCAGCGAAAAAAAGGATGACGATATTTTTGTGACCCGCTGGACTGACTCTGGCTGGACAGTACCGGTCAGGCTTAATCAGGATGATGACTGGCCTGACATCCTCCCTGTCATCAGTATTGATGCTACCGGATACCCGATTGTTTCCTGGCAGGGGTTTAACGGCAGGAACTATGTACAGTACCAAAGCCGCAGGATTGGCTCCAACTGGTCTCAAGAGAAGCCGCTGGAACCACTTGCAAAACAGGTCCCTACCGGGAAAACTCCGACGGAGTTGCAAATTGAAAAGAGTATGAATGAGTTACCTGGTTTTCTTAAAGATACATCTCAAGCGGTTTTTCATTCCACCATTGGTCAACGAGAAACGATCAAGCTGCGTACGCGTTAATTGCTATGTTTTTTAAATTTTTATGGTGCAGTTTCTTTGTGTTACTGTCAACCGTACATTGCGTTTACGCCGAAGTCTATACTGCAAATATCAAACATTTAAATATCTTGGCATTTGGAGACAGTATCACTCAAGGGCTTGCCAGAGATTATGACGGAGAGGGAGGGTACATAACTTGGGGAATTCTGGAACCTCCCTTGGGAAGACGGGTACTGAAAGAATGGGGTTATGAGTGGCACCTTGAGTCTATACTGGAAAAGGAGTTGCTTCTGCCAAGTACCATCTACAATTGGGGACATATGGGGTTTACAACTGTTGATGCATTAAATTGCAATGACAGACCCAAGAACTGTCTGGAG
Source organism: Fidelibacterota bacterium (assembly GCA_024277615.1). GTDB lineage: Bacteria > Fidelibacterota > Marinisomatia > SCGC-AAA003-L08 > JACNLC01 > JAADGM01. The sequence goes on from JAJRUW010000014.1 coordinate 4,688, forward strand.
ACGGTTTTAACTTCCTCCACCGCAGAGCAGGCCTCTATCATGCTGATTTTACTTGGTACCAATGATGTAATGAATATGGCTGGTATCCCGTTGGAAGCGACATTGTTTAACCTTGAACAGATGATTGACATGAGCCGACGTTATGGTATTGAACCTATTATTGGGACGATTACACCGAATACCAATAAGAGGATCCAGTTCCCTTCTAGCGTAATTGATGAGGTTTATAATCTTCGAATAAGAGAGCTGGCTGCTGCTAAAGAAGTACTTCTTAGCGATCATTATGTGAACATGGCGGATGACTGGGAGAGTTTGTTCACCTCCGGCGATGGCATACACCTTGGTGATGAGGGAAATCGAAGAATGGCAAGGAGCTGGTATGAGACCCTGCTCCAGAGCCATCTTTTTACAAGACCGTCTATTGTTTCTATTTTGCAACTATTACTCTGAAAGGGGTGGTAAATTTTCAGAGGTTACCCAGCACTCCGTAATAACATGCTGTTTTCCTATTTTTCTAACGCGTTGCCAAGTGTGAGTTTTTTCGTTTCACCCTCGGGAACCTTGAAAAAATGTATTTGCGCCCAGTTGGACGGCTTGACCGTTCGACGATTTCAGCGTTAGGCTCAAAATTTTATCCTCGGAATATCGAATATCAATCATATGCCTGTGGTAAAATTTACGCATGCCTTGACCTTGAACGAAAACCCTAATTTTTCAAGGTTCCCTCTATTGAACTGAAGTTTCCCGGAAACGTTTCATGCTGCCATCCGCATGAAGGCGGTCACGAGCGAATTAATCACCGATTTTCGTGGAACCGGGCAAAGTATTGCAAAATTATCGTCCATTGTCGCTTTCGCCACCA
>JAJRUW010000015.1 GCA_024277615.1 Fidelibacterota bacterium
ACCGAGTCAATTCGGCTTCGGGCAACACACCGATCCCGGCTTCGCCGGGGAAAACAGTCAAATGAACTTCGTTCATCCGACCACTGACGGACAGCCTAATCCCGGACGCAACGGACCGAGATGCCGTCCGGGTTAGTGTTGCTGTTCCGGTAGACCCCTGAACTGCTGTAATACAATATCCGGCCCCAGGCGCTGGCGCTATCGCTCGTCGTCGAAGACCAGAAGTAGCCACCGTTGCCCATATCGTCGTAGCCCCATTGATATAGTTGCGGTAACCACCCGGAGGGGCCAGAAAACCGGATGACCCGAATTCTCCATTGTTTCCCAAGTCACCACTGTTCCACACACCGGCATTGCCGGCAAGCATACTACCCTCATTTGTCCCCCGCCATCCGGAACTATGGACCTCATCATAACTCATGCCCAATGCCATCTCCAGATCCATCCATTCTTCATCGCCGGGTACATGCCAGCCTTCCGGGCAGACGCCCAGGTCGTCATCCACCGCATACCAGTTGTAGAGATTGCTATAGGTTTCAACATTGGCAGGATCATTATCATAAACCTCATAGGCGCTGGTTGACAGATTAACCCATCCCGAATTACTGTAATCTGTGGGTATGAGATCACCATTCCGATAATGAGTCACTTTCAGGTTCTCTGCCATCCATTCCTGGCTGCCGATAGCGATCGTCTGGTAGGTGTTGCCGTCAATATCGACTACTGTATTTGCAATGCCAACAGAGATGACTTCACAGGCCGTATCATATCCATCGCCGGTAGTAACCCTCAGGCATACAGAATATACTCCCGTATCCGTAAAAATATGCATTGGGTCCTCCTCAATGGAAATCGGACTGCCGTCGTCAAAATCCCATTCATATAGCAGGTCTATTCCACTACCGATGCAGGATGTGTTGGTGAATGTAACCTGCAGTGGTGGTTCACCTCTGTCGGATTTGCGATGAAACCGGCCTGCGGTGGCGGATTTTCCAGTATGATATAAACGAACTCTACAATGTCACAGACATTCAACATGCCGTCACCGGTCACATCACAAACCTGACCGAATAACGGGAATAAAAAAATCAGAGTGATAACAATATTTTCTTCATAGTTATTTTCTCCTTTGATAAAATAATTTGGTTCTCACATGTTCAATTTTAATATCTAAAGGTCATCTATTAAAACCTATAATCAAAATATGTATTAGTGCTATTGGGATAAGCTATTTCGACCGGCCGGAGCCTGCATTGATGCTGCCGACAACAACTTCCCATTGTGCACACTTTGTCAAATAAATCTCAACATACTATGTGAAAATGAGTGATATGCTTTCGGACCTGCCGTTAAAATTAAAATCAGGCAGAAATTAATACCATCTGCAATTGAATCGGCATTTCTGAAGACCGATACCCGCGCATTATTAATATCCGCTGAAATTAATACAGAAACCCCGGTTGGATTCAATATGGAATCTTGGTCATAAGAGTATTTTTGTGAGATCATCAGGAAAATTTTCATCTTATAAAACTGCCGCGTTTCACTTTTTATCCCGACATGATCCCAAAAACAACCGGGATTTCATACCGATTTGTTGGACTTAACTCTATTGTGGGACCGGCAAGGTGAATGATTCCAGCTATTGTGAAAGCATTAACAGGATTATTCCGGGGATTGTAAGCACATTGCGATATTTCTGTCATCAATGAGTTATTTATTTGTAAATTCCAACCGGATTTGAGATATAAATAAAATCTTTTGACTGATATGAATTTATGTGATGGAAATGGCGAGTTTGCCACAAAATTCAGGCTTGGTTTTATATTTGGTGCCATTCTTTTCAATTTTCCACATGAATTCGTTAATATTTGCGTACTCAAGACATATTGGTTGCATTCCTGACATTCATCAGAATCCCTGAATAAATAAGTCAAACAAACTTACCGGCAGATATTGATCTGTTGGTAATTGATAAAAATGAGAACGAAACCGGTATTTGAAGCCATCAAAATCCTTAACATAATAAATGTTTAACTACTTTCGAGTTTACTTTATCCAAAAAGGAATAGTTCTGGATACTCCTTCGCTTCTGACTCATCGCTGGTTTAAAACTTAATTTAAAGCATTGAAGATAAACCAAAGCTCTTTGCGATAAAAAGACTATCATCATGTTCAACTTTGCATCCTACCGTTTGATGGCAGAATTTTTATTTGGGTTTCTCTTTGATGAAAATGTTTTATGTACTAATGAAAGGATTCCAGATGAATATAACTATAAGACCTAAATTCCCCTTCATTATCTTGATATTCAATGTTTTTTGCCTGTCGGGCGAGAGAAAACCCACAGTAAATCAGCATATCCCAGAAAATAATCCGACAGCACATGCCAATATTCTTCTGTTGGACACATATCAGATAGATAGCACCAAGACATTGACAATGTTAGATTGGCAGAATCTGCCCCCTTCACTAAGCCGCCCCGAGTCCAAATTTGCCGCCAATGGCAGCCCGGATGTAGTCCCCACAAACCCCGTGCGAGACATGGATTTTGTTATTCCCGAGGCAAATCGTCTTGAATACACAAAGAGAAGAACCGAGCCCAAAGTGACCATCATTAAGAATAAGGAGCGTATTCCCCAGGATGATGGTGGTTTGAATAATTGGGATGAATCTCGTAATCCGTATAAAAGGCGTAAAGACGGATTCACAACCCCAATTGCAGACCGTGAAAATCCAATACATTCTCAAAATCCGCAACCTCATGCATCCAATTATGGTATCATTGAAAAAGAAGTGGTAAAATTTGCAAACAGTGATGATGAGATTATCTCCATTCTTACCGCCAATCACCTGCCCTATGACTACAGGAACGGAGAGTTCATTTTAGATCATTCTGTAACTGGCATCCTTAGACAGATGGATGTACTGTTTTTGAAAATCGGTAGAAATTTCACTCCGGATGCATCGGCGAAACATGACAGCACGGGCGGGCAGAATGTTAACAGAAACAACTGGACGGACAACGACGATAACAATCTCGACATACCTGACTACAGCGGTCATGAACCTTTTTATGTGGAGTCAACATTAACTTGTGCCAATTCAGGAACTGTCTGGAATGTGGAGTATAGTCTGTTGGCTCAACATCCCTATCCGGGAGATCTTGACATTTTTATCGTTCATAATTCCGGTGTTGAAGTCCAGCATCTGATTTGGCAGCACAATTATTTCATCACTGATGACAATGGTCTGGATGATGATCCTGAAGCGGATGATGATATTTATTTCACAGACAGAATAACCAATGCCTTTGACGGCATGGATGCCGGAGGGACCTGGTCGCTGCAGTGCTGGGATGTATATGCCGGCTATGTGGGTACCCTTGATTGGTGGTCTATCACCGTTTACTTTGGAAATGATTGTGTTACCGAGGCACCCTTTGATGAAGATGACGCCTGTTACCAGGAAGTGATTGAGAGTGACTCCTATTGTTGTACGAACATCTGGGATACAACTTGCGATAATGAATATTGGAATTGCTATTCTGCTACTTGCGTTGAAATGCCCTTCGTTCCCGTTGATAATTGCTATGAGGAAACGGTGATGAATGATAATTACTGCTGTGATACACAATGGGATAATATCTGTCAGTGCAGCTATATGGACTGCGTGGGAGGTGGTGCGGATATACCACAGATTTTATCAGCCGAAATTGTGGATGCGGTTGATAGTGACGAAGACGGTTATCTCGAAAGTTGGGGCGTAGATTTATATCTGGATACGGTCTGTGAGGGCACTGCTCCCAATGTGCTGTTGAATTTCACAGACGATCACGGTGGATTTTCGTATGAATACGGTCCCTTTGTACTTGACGGAAGTGGGGATTCGTATTATTTTCACACCTCCGGTTGGGATATGATAGATTATGATATGGATGGACCTGAGGAGGTGGTAATTTCATTTATCATTTCCAACTACTATGGTAGTGACGAAGTTACATTACCTGTCATGGTGGACCGTGACTGCGTTGCATCACCTTATCTGCTTAGTGATACCTGCTATCAGACGGTAGTCGGGGAAGACACCTACTGCTGTAGCACTCTTTGGGATTCAATCTGTGAAGACGAATACTGGGCCTGTTACTCCGCCACCTGTGTTGAAGCTCCCTACGATTCAAATGACGATTGCTATCTTGAAACTATAATAAATGATCCCCATTGCTGCGACACCGACTGGAATTTGACATGCGTTTGTGATTACCACTATTGTACACCTGAAGATGACAGTCCGTTTTTCATCAACAGTGTAGATATCATCAATGGTATAGATGATGATGATGACGGCTGGCTGGAGTCCTGGGATTATTCCGTATTAGTCAGTACATGTTTGGGTACTGCGGCTAATGTTATGTTACATGTATTGTTCACCGGGATGGGTGTAGATTACGGAATAGGTACATCTCTGGGGAATATTGAGCCGGGTGGTGTACATGAGTTCATCTTAACTTCATACAGATACTCAAGTACATTTCTCGGTTTGGATACGCCTCAGGATATCAACTTTACCATATTTGCCATAAATGATTATATGATGACTCCCAATTATGAAATTGACGTCCCGGTTGACACTGGATGTGCTGCAGACCTTCCCGAGCACTCATTTCCATGGTTTATTTGTTACGATGATGTCATTTCCACAGACTCCTATTGCTGTGATACAGCATGGGATGATAGTTGTGAAGCGGAGTTATGGGATTGCTATACGGCCGACTGTGTGAACCCCTATCCTATTGACGATACCTGTTATCAGGATGTGATTTCATTCAATTACTATAACTGCTGTGGAGATTGGAACGAATATTGTCAAATGGCATACTCATACTGTGTTGACACAGCTTGCAACGACATTCCCGGCGATATCAATCAGGATGGAATGGTAGATGTGACTGACATTATAAATCTGGTGGGTATTATTCTGGAATTGCTGCCACCGGCCGCTCCCTGCGAATTTTCGGTTGCGGACCTGGTTCCTGACGGAACACTCAATGTATCCGACGTAGTCAATCTGGTAGGGATGATCCTCAATCCTGCAATGACCGCTGCTTCCCCCGTTACTCAGGCTACCCTGTACCTGAGTGGAACCGCCTTGAAAATCAGTGCCGTCGGACAAGTGGCCGGAATCCAGTTGGAAACCGAAGGTGATTTCAGTATCAGCACTTCATATCTGCCTGAAAACTGGAAATTGCAGCGCTCCGATCATATCATACTGATCTTTTCCAATGACGGCAGCCCGCTGGACGATGACAGGCTCTTTTCCTTTGATGGCGATCTCACTATCCGGTCAGGTATTGTGGCGGATTGGCATAGCCATAGTATCTCTGCAGATTTGACTGTCCGGAGCGACCGTTTTGAACTACTCGGGGCTTACCCGAATCCCTTTAACCCCGCCACGGATATCACCTATAACCTGCCCCGGGACAGCCGGGTTGACCTTGCGGTTTATAATGTACTGGGGAAACGAGTGGAGCAGTTGGTTAAGGAAAAACAAACTGCCGGACAGTACCATATTTGGTGGGATGCTGCAACCCTGCCAAGCGGTATTTATTTTGTGAAAATGGTCACACCTGAGGATGAAGACACTCAACAACTGCTGCTGCTGAAGTGAGCCTTTTGACAGCTCACACATTGCCCAAAGGCATTGGGACAGAGATTGAACCCTGCCTGAACGGTAAACAGGACCCGTTCATTCCTGGTACTCGCCGGTCGGGAATACAATTTTGCTGAATATGTCGAAAGAGAAACTACCGGCAAATCCGACGAAGTAATATGATCTTGAATGTATGGGTAACCGAAAATTAATAGAAGCCGGGATGACTGGAGAAATTTATTCTATTTGGCGGTTACCCCCGAAGTAGTAAAATTACCTGCAAAAGCCCCTATAATTAAACACCTGCACGAGATGCCCAATGACTATGTCATTAAAGATATCGGAGCAACTTTTACTATCGGTAACATTGAGCAGTTCAATCATCTGCTGAAATACCTGGCTTTGAATACCGGCAGTTTATTTTCCGTGAATGCCGTTTCAGAGTCTGCGCCGGACGGATTATTACTGCAATCCATGTTGGGATGAACCTCTGTACCCCCCTTTTTGTGGATTGTTTTTTAGAGTGCACTGACCATAATCAGTCGCTGTTGGGGGACTGATTCAGAATCAGATTCACAACCAGCACTATATCCATTACATCGATACTGCCATCACTATTCAGATCACCGGCCCATTCCTGATATTGTGTAGGTTCCGTTTGACCTAAAATAATATTGATCATCAGGATTACATCAAGTATATTCACCGAATTGTTCTGATCCAGATCACCGAGAGATGTCACGGATACCAATTGAAAGGAACTTTCCTGAGACCATTCTGACCAGGATAAATTCTGGTCACGGTATCTCACCCGCCAGCGGAAAATCTCTCCGGCAACCAGAACTCCCGTTTCAATCTCATATCGGCTCAGGTCGATGCCCTCGTTCAGGTCCACAGGCAGATACTCAGGCACTCCCGTATCACCGTAGATATTTTCCCAGTTCTGGACTCCATCGACCAGGGGCAAATCCCAACTGCCTGTTTCATCGATCAACTGGAACTGCGAGCTCATTACTTCCGCATCACCGGTGTAGGCTGATGCAATTAAAGTGACCGGTTCCAAAGCCAGGGACTGCGGAGCAAGGACAACTGGAGTCGTGGGCGGCTGAAGATTACGATCCCTTGAGAAACTGTCGATGAGTACATTTTCAAGCGGAAGGTCCGTGTTCCCCAGGCTGTAAGTCCTGGCCGTGTAGCTGTTCCCTGCAATATCCACATCGACGAGGGTATAATTGTAGTGATCATAGGCGCAGGTGATTTCCGGATAATCCTGTTGATTGCCGTACATTCCCCAACGATCCAAAGCACTGCCACCGCCGCCTGAAAGCATCAATCGCAAATTACCTTCTGCAACAGCGCCCCGTTCGTAGTTGTGAGAATGACCGTAGGTGAGCAGTTCGGCTTCGTCGTACTGATTCAACAGAGGGATCACCTGTTCCTGAACCCAGTTCGTATTTCCGTCGGGCCATATTTCACTGTGCCCCGGATGATGATCGAATATAAAAATCCATTGTATGGACTCGTCCCCGTCTGCGGCAGTGAGTTCTCCCTCAAGCCAGCTCAGTTGCATATTCCCCTGAATATTGCTGTTCAATGCTATGAACAGAACCGGACCAATCCTGAAATCGTAATATTTCTCTCCCTCGGCTCCGCTGAAATCATCATATTGCATATAATCATAATAATAGGGTGCCTCCCCCTCATGATTCCCGATGCTGACCATATAGGGTAATGATTGTGTCAGCGATGATATGGGGCTGAAATACTCGTTGCGATACTGCGGGAGGGTCCAGCCGTTGGTGACAATATCTCCCACATTGAAAATGAGATTGAAATTGTTTGCATAGTCCGTACCGTACAGCTCCGTGATTTTCTCCTTCATCGCTTCAACAACCATGGTATGCGCAGCTACATCCGTACGCGAATCTCCGTAAACGGCAAAACGGATGTGCCCTGCGTAATTATTATCCGGTTGTGTCCGGAACGAAAACACCGGCGAAGAGGCAGAATCGGTGAGGCACTGATAAAAATAAGTGGTGTTGGGCTGCAATCCGGTAAGCTGTACTGTATGCCAATAGGTTTGCTCATCCAGAATCTGTGTTGTGCCGGAACCCTGCTGCCCTAGTAATTCGGTGAGACCGTAATTCACAAGGGATTCCGTGGAAAGGGTCGAATGCCAGCAGATGTAAATAGAATTGGGCGTGGGACTCTGCAGATAAGGTTTCATTTCTGCATTTTCAGGAGAAGGGATGTCATGGCCAAACCCTCCGAGAACGGCTATTTCGGAGGCTGTCAGATCTGTATCATAAAGTGCTACCCGGGCGATATCAAATGCATTATCTTCCCCGTTATTATCCGCGAAAAAAAGTACCATGTTCTGATCGTTCGACGAATATAAGGCAAACCGTCCCTCAAATGTCTGGGCGCCTCCGGCATGCAGGAACTGACCATCCAGATAATAGTCATAGTGAACCCCAAGATTACTGCTGATCACAAGCCTGTACCATTCTCCGGGGATGATCTGATAGTCAGAATATCCGGTATCGCCCACACCGATTGTATTCGCAGGGGATACAAAAGCATCCGCATCGTTGCTGTTAGACCAATTGGTCTGATAGAAAGCATACCATTGCCCGCCTGCAGGTATCCTGAAATCAATGACAATGGAGAAGCGGTTAACCCATTGTGGATTATCGCCGCCGCTCCCGTTGGGTGGAATATCATGGTAACAGCGATAATAACTGCCCGTACCGATACTTACGGCTCCATCTTCATCAGTTGGACCCTCTGTCGGCTGGTGAGTTCCCACCAGCTCCAGTGCATTGCCGATTTCGGCCGCAGTGAGACTGTCAGGATTGTCAAAAGTCCAGAGTCCTGCCAGATCCCGCGTCAGGCGGGAGGCGTTATTGACCCAGAAAGGATTCCGGGCCGGTTGAGTGTATAAATTGCCTTCTGTTTTCTCACCGTATAGAAAAATGAAAAAGAGAAAAAAAACCGGTAGATATCTTCCGTACAAAATGTGCCCCCTGATGATACAATATTTGATTTTTATGACATTGAAATTTAGGGCATAAAAATCTTCCCGGTAAATTATTATTGAGGGGAATTATTTATGTCAACCCCTGCAGGGTTGCAAAACATCCTATAACCCACAATTTTATTTCCGGAGAGCTCGACCTGCAGCTCCTATAAACCGTTAAAACGGATACATTATTTTTTCTCCTCCTGTTCCCACGGATGAATCCGTGGACTACTGATGACGACGGGTGCACCAATTTTAACCTCACCTCTGCCGGCTACTTTTCTCTCCCCCTGACAAGGGTGAGATGCCCGAAGGGCAGTGGGGGTCCAAAAATCCTAATAGCCTCTTTTGAGAGTGACAGCGACTGCAGTCGGCCCTGTCAGGCGCGGGGCGTTCCCGCCGGTTCAAATCAAATCCGGAAAAAACATCATTGCCCGTATTCTCAAAGCTTTGTAATTTACTTACGATTTACTTACGAGCTTTTGCAACTTTGTCTGTACTTTGAACAGGGTTAATCGTCACAATAAAAAAAACGGAGGTTCTATGCATCTATCACCAAAAAAACAGCGTTTCGTGGATTTCATACGCACTTTCACAACTGACAATGACCGCCCCCCTACTTTCATCGAGATCATGGAAGGACTGGGTATGAGTTCCCTGGGCACAGTCAACTGGTATGTGAACGAACTGGAAAAAGAGGGCGTCCTCAAACGCATGAAGGGCTTTAACGGCAAACGGGCTCTGTCCGTCCTCGAGCAGAAAATGGACAACACCCTGCCACTGCTGGGCATCATCGCCGCAGGCTATCCTCTTGAAGTCTTTGAGAACCGGGAATTCATGGAAGTCCCCCCCGCCTATCAGCATCCGGATAATTACATACTGCAGGTGCGGGGAGATTCCATGATCGAAGACAATATACAGGATGGCGACTATGTGATCATTCGTCGGCAGGATGAAGCTGACAGGGGACAGAAGGTGGTAGCCTATGTGAATGATGAAGCTACCCTGAAGCGCTATTATCCTACAGACGACGGCATTGAACTGCATCCCCGCAATCCCGATTATGATATCATCAGGGTATCTCCGGAAGATGATTTCCGCCTCGGCGGCGTGGTACTGGGATTGATGAGGGAATACCGGTAAGAGTGAAGAATTAAAAATTAAAAGTGAAAAATTAATGAAAGCTGAAAAGTTTGGGAAAGCACAATGACAGATATCGGCTCCAAAATTACAGAGAGATCCATCACCTACCCGCTGAAGACCATTAACGAATCTGGATTACTAACTTTTAACTTTTCATTTTTTAAGTTGTGTTTCGCTCCGTATTTCACATAAGATTAAACGACTTTGAGGTTCAGGCCGAGCGCATGCTGGATGCCAGTCTGCGCACCCGGGCTCTTGCCGTCATTTCATCCCATCGGCAGAACGGCACTATTGTGGCGCTCTCTTCCGAGGCCATTCAGGAGGGGCTGCAGCCGGGCATGAAAGTTTCCCTCGCCCGTAAGATGTCTCACAGCGCTATTCTGCTGCCCTACAATACAGTACTGTACGACCGCATGAACCGCTATCTCTATCATACTTTGTCCGCTTTTTCGCCCCTGGTGGAACCCGCTTCATTCGGGCAGTTTTACACGGATATGACCGGCATGGACAACATCTATCGCAGCCAAAAGCAGGCCGCAGCCCTCATCTCGAAAAATATACAGTCTAAGGTCAGTCTCATCAGCCAGGTGGGCATCAGCTCCAGCAAACTGGTAAGCAGTATTTCCACAGCCGTTGTGCCGGAAAAGATCAATGAGGTGGAAACGGGAAACGAGCCCAAATTTCTGGCGCCTCTGCCTTCTGAACTACTGCCGGCAATCCAGGAAAAACCGGTGAAGCGGATCGTAGATTTCCTCTTCCTCCACTGCATCCGGAATTTACAGTCCGTCGTGAGGCAGGATGATACGGGCAGGCTCCTTTTCGGCCCCTATTACAGGCGGGTGGCTATGGAAACACAGGGACAGGATACCTCCGTGGTGAAGCCGCCCCGCTACCGCAATCACATTATCGAGCAGAAAGTGCTTACGGCTGACACCAACGATGAGACTATTCTGCGTCCGGTGGTGCAGCATCTGGCGGAACAGGTGGCCTTCCAGCTCCGTCAGCGCCACCAGGTAGCCGGATCAATTTCGCTGGAAATTCATTACACCGACGGCTTCCGCAATGCCCGTAAAGGTTCGGTGCGCTTCAACGATGACAAGACAGTAACTGATGTCTGCCAGGACCTCTTCACCCGGGTGAACTATCGGCGTAACCGCATTCGCTCTGTTTTTGTAGATGCCGGAAGACTGAAAACCACTGCCAATCAACTAAATCTGTTTGAAGACCAGCAGGCACAGGATCTGGCACTGGCCGCTGCCATGGATAAGATTCGCAGCAAATACGGTTTTACCAGCGTGGTTCCTCTGTCCGCATTGAGGGCCTGAATGTCACTGTTTTGGGATCTCGCCGGATGCCACACCGTCGTGACTACACAACACACAACCCTGAAGGGGTTGAATATGGAAAACCAACAATGTGGCAAACAGTGAGTTGTCGCTACTGATGTTCGTCCATCTGAATACCCATTCCTTGTTTTCGAGAATGTGTGGGACCGCCTCCCCCCGGGAACTGGTCGCCTGTGCAGCAGCCCGGGGCATGACCCATTTAGCTCTGACGGAAGTGAATGGTCTCTGGGGCTTCATCCGTTTTGTGCAATTTGCCAAAGATCACGGTATTCTTCCCATTGCCGGGGTCAACCTCATAACCGCAAGCGATGACATCGTTCTGCTGGCTGAAAACCAGACCGGTTATGAGAATCTGTGCCGGGTAGTCTCCAAAGTTCATGATGATCCCGGGCAGGGCATCAAGACACTTCTCAAACACCATTACAACGGTTTGTTCGTCCTCGCCCACCAGCCCCGGACTCTAAAACCACTCTCCCGGTTCCTGCAGGACTCCCATCTGTTTGTCGAATTGCGCCCCGGTGTCACCGAACATCAGGCACAACAGTTATCCCGAAAATTCAAATTGGAGATTGTGGCTACGGGCGATGTGTATTTCATCCAACCGGCGGATCAGAAAACTCATAAAGTGCTCCGGGCCATCGACAAGAATGCAACTCTCTCCCAACTCACACCTGCTGACTTCAAAGATGAACGGCACTATTTTCAGACTGAGAAGGATCTGATACGTCAGTTCCCCAACAGTCTGGAGGCCCTGAACAATGCCCAGTACCTGGCGGAGCGCTGCAAAACCGATTGGAATTATGTCAATACCATCTTCCCGGAGATGTCACTGAAGGATACCCGAAATGCCGGTGAACAATTGCGGAAACTTGTATATTCAGGCGCTCTTCAGCGCTACGGTAAAATCACCCGCACCGTAAACAAACGCATCGAATACGAGCTCTACCTCATCACCCACAAAGGTTTTGCACCCTATTTTCTGGTGGTGCACGATATCGTAAAGCGGACCAGGGCCACTATCGGCAGGGGATCTGGTGCCGCCTCCATTGTGAGTTACTGTCTGTTTATCACACAGGTTGATCCCTTGAAATACAATTTACAGTTTGAACGTTTTATTCATCCAGAGCGCGTGGACATGCCGGATATCGATATCGATTTCCCCTGGGATGAGCGGGACGGCATTCTCGACTACGTTTTCAAAAAATACGGGATGCAACGCACGGCCATGGTGGCCAGTCAGGTTTTCATGCAGCCCCGCTCGGCGGTGCGCGAAGTCGGTAAAGTTTACGGATTGTCCAATGAAGAGATTAAAGCTGTAACCAAACGGATTGGCTGGAGCCGGCGGCATGCCCAGCTCACCGAATGGATAAGGAGTGATGACCGTTTTAAGAATCTGTCTCTTGATGACACGCTGTTGGAAATCCTGGAGCAGAGCGAAAAGATTCTCGGCGCCTTTCGTTATCCCTCGGTTCATCCCGGGGGTGTGATCATTGTACCGGATGAGATCCGCAAATATGTACCGGTCCTCACCGCTCCTAAAGGAGTGCAGATCGTAGAGTGGGAAAAAGACCAAGTGGAGGATTCCGGACTGCTCAAAATAGATCTCCTGGGTAACCGCTCACTGGCCGTAGTCCGGGACGCCCTGAAACAAATTGGGATTTACAACAGCGAATATATGGATTACCATAAAATCCAACCCGTAGGTGATCGCAAAACCGAGGCGCTCATGAAAGCCGGGCGCACTATGGGTATCTTTTACATTGAGAGCCCTGCCACCCGCCAATTGCTGGCCAAAGCGGGAGTTGTGGATTTTGAGCACGTGGTCATCTACTCGTCCATCATCCGGCCGGCGGCAAACCGCTTCACTAATCTCATGCTGGAGCGGATCCACGGCAAGCCCTGGCAGCTGCCGCATCCGGACCTGCATTTTCTCAAGGAGAGTTACGGCATCATGGTTTATGAAGAACAGGTCTCCATGACAGCCCGGGAAATGGCGGGTTTCGGCTATGCGGAGGCTGACTATCTGCGCAAAGTTATTTCCCGTCCTTCACTGCGCCACCTGGTTCCCCATTGGCGGAAAAAATTTATCACAGGCATGCTGAAACGGGGCTATAAAGAAAAGCTGGCCCGGGAACTCTGGGACATGGTGCAGTCTTTTTCCGGATATTCCTTCTGCAAACCCCATTCGGCCTCTTACGCCATGCTGTCATTCACCTGCGCATATTTAAAAGCTCATTATCCGGCTGAATTTCTCTCATCGGTCATCACCAATCAGGGCGGCTTTTACGGCAGTTACGCCTATCTGAGCGAAGCCCGGAGGTTTGGCATTAAAATTCTGCTGCCGGATATCAATCGCAGTGCCCGGGGCTTCCGGGGCAGAAAAGACCGCCTTCGCATGGGCTTCATGGCCATCAAAAATTTGCAGGAGAAAACCATAACATCAATTTTGGCCGAACGCAAAGCCGGAGAATTTACCTCGCTGAATGATTTTTTCCTGCGGGTGGAACTTGACTTAGCAGATGCCATGGCCCTCACCAATGCCGGTTGTTTTGCCACCCTGGCAGCGAATATGACGCATAAGGAAATCGCCTTCAGGGTTGCCTGCCTGCATTTGCAGAATGGACACGGGGACAGCCTGCCTCCCGCCGCCAACCGTATGCCCCTGACCCGGGCCGAAAGGATAAAGCTGGAGATTGAATCTTTCGGTTTTCCCGTCACGGAACACCCCCTTAGTCCCTATCTCAGCTATTTTTCAGGCCGGATCAAAAAAGCCCGGGATATCCCCCGCTGTGTGGGCCAAACCATCAACCTTGCCGGTGTGTACATCACACGCAAAGTCACTGCTACCCGCAAGCACGAAGCCATGCAATTTGTCACCTTTGAAGATGAGACTGATATCTATGAATGCGTTATGTTTCCCGACGTTTTTGCTCAATATGGCGATCTGCTCAATTGGGAGAAACTCTTTATATTACGGGGTAAGGTGGAAGAAGCATTTGGGGTTTATACAGTGACCATCGAGAAATTATCCAGTCTGCAGAAAATGGTAAAACGTCTGTATCCCCGGCATCATGCAGAACATCCGGAACTGGCAGTGGGAACAGCCAGCGAGTACGCACCGGATGAGATAGTGATGAGATGAAATTCTTAAATCTGCGTTAACCCTTTGAGCAGAGCGGAGCCTGAATTGCAGTCGTGCTCTGTCACTCTTTAACGGCAGCATATAACGGAAGAAAGTGAGATTATTAACATGCCGGCTTTCAAGGCAATAATTTTTGATCTGGACGGAACCCTGCTCGATACCATCGAAGATATCGGCGCAGCCGTGAATGCCGTCTTAAAAGATTTTGGTTTTCCACCTCATGAACTTGAAAAATATAAAATGTTCGTAGGAGATGGCGCCGAAGAGCTGGTCTCCAGGGCCCTGCCGGAGGACAACCGAACAGATGAAACGATCCGTAAGGGGGTGGATCTTTTCGTGTCGTATTATGATGAATTCTGGCGAAATCACACACATCTCTACCCGGGTATCGGTGACTTACTGGATACACTTCTCCGGCGCGATATCCCCCTGGCAATTCTCTCAAACAAACCCCATGCTTTCACTCTGGCAATGGTTGAAGAGTTGCTGCCTGACCGGGAATTTGAAGTTGTTCGGGGTCTGCAAAACGGAATTCCTAAAAAACCGGATCCTGCAGGCGCCATTTTGATTGCCGAGCAATTGCGGATCCTGCCGGAACATTTTTGTTTTGTGGGAGATTCCGGTATCGATATGCACACTGCCGGGAACGCCGGTATGTTCGCCTGTGGTGTCTCCTGGGGCTTTCGCAGTGAAAGGGAACTGCACTCAGCCGGTGCAAGAAAAATCCTGAATACCCCGGATGAACTTTTGGACCTGATGGCACGGTAATATAAAATATGACAGAAAAAATGAAATATTCGGGGAATATCGTCGATGTAGTAAAAAATGAGATCTACCCCGGGTCCTTTTTCGTGGAAGAGGGCCGGATCGAAAAGATCACGCGGGACAACAACGCCTATGATCAGTACATTCTGCCGGGGTTCGTTGATGCACATATCCATGTTGAGAGCTCCATGCTGCCGCCCTCGGAATTTGCCAGAGTTTGTGCTCTACATGGCACGGTTGCCGTCGTGGCAGACCCTCATGAAATCGCCAATGTTCTGGGAGTTGGGGGTGTTCGGTTCATGCTGGATAGTGCAGCTAAAGTACCGGTCAAATTTTATTTCAGCGCTCCTTCCTGTGTGCCTGCGACCGATTTTGAAACCAGCGGAGCCAGGCTGGACTCTGTACAACTGGAAGATCTGCTGAGCCTAAACGAGATAAAATATATGGGCGAAATGATGAATTATCCTGCTGTCATCAACGATGCCCCGGCAATTATGGAAAAACTGACCCTGGCAAAAAATCATGCCAAACCAGTTGATGGTCATGCGCCCGGCTTATCCGGGCAGGAGCTGAAAAAATATATTTCAGCCGGCATAACCACCGACCATGAATGTTGTACCCGGGAAGAAGCACTCGAAAAAATCAGGCTGGGCATGAAAATTTTGATCCGGGAGGGTTCAGCTGCAAAAAATCTCGAGACACTTCTGTCGGTGGCAAAGGCTTTCCCCCGGAATTGTATGTTCTGCAGTGATGATAAACACCCCGATGACCTGGTGAGAGGACATCTCAATGAAATGGTGCGCAGAGCCCTGGATTACGGTCTTGACCTGCTTACAGTTATGCATATTGCCGCTCTGAACCCCGTGCGGCATTACGGCCTTGATGTCGGCTTGCTGCAGCCTGGTGACAGCGCTGATTTCCTGATCATTGAGAGCCCCGAGAGCCCGGAAATCAAACGCACGGTCATTGGGGGGGTTGCCGTCGCTCTGGAAGGGAAACCCCTCATCCCGCAGCGAAGGGAAATTCCGTCAAATAACTTCAACGTCGGTGAACAGGTGATATCAGACTTTGCAGTACCTGCCCAAACCGATAAAAATATCAGAGTCATCGAAGTGCAGGATGGGCAATTGATTACAAAAGAGCTAAGGACCCGGCCTAAGCTTTCAAATGGACAGGTCATCCCGGATACGCACCGGGATATCTTGAAACTGACCGTGGTCAATCGTTACCAAAAGACCGCCCCGGCTATTGCTTTCGTTAAAAATTTCGGCTTGAAAGCTGGTGCCATTGCTTCTTCTGTGGCCCATGATTCACACAACATCATTGCAGTTGGAACAAACGATACGGAACTGTGTGAAGCAGTCAATCTGGTCATCCTGCACGGCGGCGGAGTGGTTCTGGTTGACAAGCATCGGGCTCTGAAAAAAGTACTGCCCCTGCCCATTGCAGGACTGATGAGCACATTAAGCTATCAGGAAACAGCCCTGGCATATACCGGTTTGAATCAGGCCGCAAAACAATTGGGGACAAAACTACAGGCTCCTTTCATGACCCTGTCATTTTTAGCCTTACTGGTCATACCTGAAATTAAACTGAGCGATCTCGGTCTCTTTGATTCCAACCGGTTTCAATTTGTCGATCTGTTCATTACTTAACCTGATGTCCGAACTCTTGAGAGATATCCATGAATAATTCATTCCACAACGTGATTTTTGATATAGGCAATGTACTGTTACGCTGGGATCCGGCCGGTGTGATTGCCGAGCAGTTTTCGCCTGATACGGCCGAAAAGCTGAAGTCTGCCGAATCAGCTATACACGATCACTGGCATGATCTCGACCGGGGAGTACTAACCCGCGATGAAGCAATAAATCTCTTTGCCGAACTTGCAGAAATTCCCCTTAAACTGATGCGGGAGGTTTATTATGCACTGAAAAATTCTCTGTATCTCAATGCAGGTACTTATGACCTGCTGATGGGTCTCTCTGAAAATGGTTTCCCGCTCTTTTGTATCTCTAATATGTCGTTGGATTTCTGGGAATATCTCAAGATCCGTTACTCGTTCTGGTCTGTTTTCAGTGCTATTATCATTTCAGCCGAAGTACGCCTGATCAAACCGGATAAAGCAATTTTCAGACACGCCTTCGACAGGTTCGGAATCGAGCCGGAACACAGTATTTTTATCGATGACAGTCCCCTCAATATAGCTGCTGCTGATGAACTGGGCCTGAAGGGGATTCTCTTTCGGGATGCCGGCAGCTGCCGCCGTCAACTCGAAGAGATCACAGGAGTTCAACTTTCGCGTAATTCGGTCGCTCACTGATGTGCGGCCGGAAAACACTCACCAAAGGCAAGCGGAAAATTCTGGAAGAACTTTCCATAGATGAATGGGAAGAAGGGTTCGAATGGTTCCCGCATTTTAACATCGCTCCGACACATACTACGCCTGTTTTAATCCGGGACAGCCTCAATCGTGTTGTGCCCATGCGCTGGGGGCTCATCCCCCATTGGGCAAAAGATATGAAAATCGGAGCAAAAATGATCAATGCCCGGGCTGAAACTCTGACTGAAAAGCCTTCTTTCCGCTCATTGGTCGATCGCCGGCGCTGCATTGTAATCAGTGACGGATATTACGAATGGCAAAGGGTCGGGGATCAGAAAATCCCTTTTCACATCCATTCCCCCGGCTTTTCAATCATGCCCATGGCGGGATTGTGGGATAGCTGGACTTCCCCTGAGGGCCAAATCATTAAAACTTACACAGTCATAACGACAACGCCCGCTAAATCCATCGCCCATCTGCATTTCCGGATGCCGGTCATCCTGCCTCGTGACAAAATAGATCCCTGGTTGGACTCCGGCAAAACACCTAAGCAAAAAGCTGTGGAGTTTCTGCAACCCTATCAGGGTGAACTGGAATATTACCGTGTCTCCATGAGCGTAAATTCACCGTCCTT
This sequence comes from Fidelibacterota bacterium, assembly GCA_024277615.1. Taxonomy (GTDB): domain Bacteria; phylum Fidelibacterota; class Marinisomatia; order SCGC-AAA003-L08; family JACNLC01; genus JAADGM01. Next base: position 18,025 of record JAJRUW010000015.1, read on the forward strand.
TAATTTTCCAACCTGCATCGACCCCATTTTATAATGGCTGCCTACGCTTCCTCAGTTATTTACGAGGTCTTCCCCAGGAACCACGGTCACCGGCATAATTTTCGTGACATCATCGAAGATCTCCCCAGGATCCGCTCTCTGGGAACGGATATTATCTGGATCATGCCTGTTAACCCCGTTGGCAAACTGAATCGAAAGGGGAGTCTCGGCAGTCCTTATGCAATTCGGGATTACCGGGCTCTTGACCCCGGATTGGGAGATCTGACCGCTTTCAAAGCTCTGACCGAGGCCGTTCACACCAATAGCATGAAACTCATCATCGACATCGTTTTCAACCATACGGCCTGCGATTCAATCCTTGTGGAACAACATCCTGATTGGTTTCTCCGGGGAGATTCCGGGGAATATATCCGAAAACAGCCCGACTGGAGCGATGTATATGATCTGGATTATTCAAATCCGGAACTGGTCCATTACCAGATTGAGACTCTAAACTTCTGGAAAAAACGGGGAGTCGATGGGTTCCGCTGTGATGTCGCCCCGCTGGTTCCCCTCGATTTCTGGCGAGCGGCACGGAAAGCCGTAGATCCCCACAGGAAGATGATCTGGTTGGCGGAAAGCGTCCACAAAGCCTTTGTTCACCGACTGCGCAAGGCCGGTTACATCTGCAGTTCCGATCCGGAATTACACGCGGTTTTTGATCTGACTTTTGATTATGACGGTTATGAGTATCTTGAGCCCGCGCTTGAAAAGGGACGGTCCGTGGGGCCCTTGCTAAATCACTTGTTCATACAGCAGACTCTGTATCCGGCTGACGCCTGTAAACTCAGGTTTCTGGAAAACCACGATCTCCCCAGAGTTGCAGGGCGAGTGCCGGAACCGGAACGTTTGAAAAACTGGAGTGCTTTTTATGCTCTTCTACCCGGTGCAGCTCTGATCTATGCCGGACAGGAATTTGCCATGACCCGACTGCCGAATTTATTCCAATGGGACGAGATCAAGTGGCCGGAAGAAGAGACTGAATTTTATATCTTTTTCAGAAAGTTGATGAGAACCTGTAAGGCTGTCAAACTAAAAGGGAACAATTTTGATATTCTGGAATGCCAGCCGGGTTTGATTAAAATTGACTGGTCCGGTAGCAAAGAAAAATTTACAGCGCTGATGGATCTTGCAGATGAAACTTCAGAACTGCATTTGGAAACACCCCTTTCAGGTGAGGAATTATTGACCGGCAATCTCCTCTCCCGACAAAACCGTATTACCCGGCGGATGCTTCCGTTGATTTGCAAATCAAATTAGCATTTACGCTTCGGATCCGTACTATTCAATAAAATCTGAAATATAAACATTAGTTGCCCTTGGATTGTCTGCATCGCGGTTTGAAGCAAATACCAGCTTTTTCCCGTCAGGCGAGAACATGGGAAAGGCATCAAAAGTGTCGTTATGCGTCAGCCTGATGAGGTTCGTTCCGTCCACATTGATCATGTAAATTTCAAAGTTGTGACCATAAGCGTTATATTCCTCATTCCAGTCGTCCATATTGGAGGCAAACACTATTCGTTTTCCGTCCGGATGCCACGAGGGTGCCCAGTTTGTTGCCCCGTTGTGAGTAATCTGAACCTTATCAGAACCATCGGCATTGGCAACATATATCTCGAGAGGAACCGCATTGATGTAGCTTTTATCCAGATTATTTTTCCACCGGGCGCGCTCTTCTGGAGTCTTCGGATACCAGGCACGCCAGACAATTTTCGAGGCATCCGGTGAATAAAAGGCTGCTCCGTCATAACCATACTCATCGGTGATACGCTGAATATTATTCCCGTTGTAATCCATGGTATAGATATCGATATCCCCATCCCTTTGAGATGTAAAGATGATTTTTTTCTCAAACGGATGAACAGTAGCTTCGGCATCATATCCGGGATTCCGCGTCAGCCTGACAATTCCGGAACCATCGGGGTTTGCTTTATAGATTTCAAATTTACGTAAAGGCCAGACATACTCATGCGGATTCTCGGGGACGAAAACATCCGGACAATCTTTTCCCTCCTGACTGGTAGAAGCATAGAAAATAAAATCCATATCTTTGGACCAGTAGGAGCAGGTATGGGCTCCCATAACCGTGGAGACCATTTTGATATCCGATCCGTCAACATTCATAGTATAGATTTTATCGCATTCATTGCCGTCCCGTTTTGACTGGAAGATTAGCTTTTTACCGTCAGGTGAAAAATAGGCCTCTCCATTGTCACCTTTGAAAGTGAGTTGTACCAGATTTGCAATTTTGGGCTCTTCGGCACAGCTCTTATGTTTTGAGCAAATTAAACTGCAGGAACTGAAAATAAGTGATAAAATAACCACACTCAGGGTCATCAGAGTTGAGCGCACGGGAATTACCTTTCTTTGTTAGGGAATGAGCTTATGAAATAAAATGTTTTTGGGATAGCAACCCCATTTCGCTAAAATTCCTTCGATCTCATTTTTCGTAAGATTACGGTCATCATAAAGCAGCGTCATAGTATTGGTCATCAGGTTGGATTCGCATAACGAAACGCCGCTTATTGAGCGAAATTCTTGCTCAAGTTTAGTTTGCAGTTCGCAGGAATTTAAATTCGGAATGGATATCACTGCCTGGGTTAAATTTTGAGTAGAAGTGCTTCCGGATATTAAAAACAAAGCACTTAATACAATGATTGCCAGACCAATCAGATGTCTCAAATTTATCTCCAGTGAAAAAATGCAGGATAAAATAACACATAATTTTACAAATGAATATGTTCCCGGTCAAAACAGATTTTTCTACTGCCCGTATTCGTCATTTGCTCCCTTAGCATCTGTTATCAGCGTTTTACTTTTTGAGGTTCTTTTACAAATAGCAGAATTACTCCGCCGATGACAAAGAACACCAGTAACACGGCAATTCCCGCCCGCTGTGAGTGAAAAACCGTAGTAAAAATTCCCAGCAATAGCGGGCCGATAAATGATGTGGCTTTGCCGGAGAAAGCATAAAAGCCGAAAAATTCGGTTTCTCTCGCTGGCGGTACCAGCCTGGCCAGGAGTGAGCGGCTTGCGGCCTGGTTCGGTCCCGAGAATAATCCGATGAGCACACCGGCCACCCAGAACATTTCCCTGCTGCTGGTCAGTACTGCGATCAGTACACCGCAAAATAACCCGGCAATGCTGATGAGTACGGTTTTCTTTCCGCCCAGTATATCATCCGCAAAGCCCATTAAATAGGCGCCGCTGCCGGCTGCCACATTAAGGACGATCCCAAAGATAAAAATCTCTTCAATTGAAAACCCGAAAGTACCGGCTGCATAAATTCCTCCGAAGGCAAATATGGTGGTCAAGCCGTCATTATAAAATAATCTTGCGATGAGAAGCTTGAGAATCTCACGGAATTTTTTTATCTCTTTCAGGGCCGGGATGATCTGCCCAAACACGGAGCGTATAGTCGTCACTTCGGCCGTTTGGTCAGATTTCTTATCCCTGATGCTCAGGAAGAAAGGGATTGAAAACAAAGCGAACCACCCTGCAATGAACAGATTGGTTGCTCTGATATTTCCAAAGGAATCCGCAGGGATTCCAAACAAGGGCGGGTCTGGTTTTACGAGCACAAGCCAGCAGAACAGCAAGGCAAGCAGTCCTCCCAGATACCCGACTGCCCAGCCAAAACCGGACAGACGCCCGAGTTTTCCTTCAGGGGCAATATCCGGCAGGTAAGCATTATACAGTACTAATCCCAGTTCGAATCCGAGGTCTGCAATCACAAAAATTATCAAAGCGGGCAAGACATCCCCTGCCACCGGGAAAAAGAGCAGAGCGGTCATCAGTATTGAAGTGACGGTCCAAAAAAGTAAATAGCGCTTACGATGCCCGAAACGGTCTATGAAGGCTCCCATTACCGGTGAAACAAGCGCTGTAAGCAAGCCCGTCAATGTAATAGCCCGGGACCAGAGCGTCGTTCCCAATACCGCATCACCCACAATCACTTCGGTGAAAAATGTACCGTAAATAAAAGTTACAACTACGGTTATAAAGGCCGAATTGGCAAAATCATATAGCGACCAGGCAATTATCCGGGAGTTCATCATATCAGAGCGCATAGGATGCCCTGCACTTTCTACTGGTAATGACATGCATCATTGCCGAGAGTCACCATATAACAGGTACTTCTCGCGCATCTGTTTAAAAGATAATTCGTCTTCCGCCCAGCCGGATACAATTGCACGGGCAGATTCCCCCCCGCGTATCCTTTTCCGTAAATTGTCTGATCCGTATAATTTATCAATATAGTTTGTTGCGATGAATTCAAATTTGTCAGGATAATTTTGCTGCACAACCCGGAGAATACTGATTGCGGTCAGCAGGGGATCACAGCTTTCAAAATCGGTTATGCTGATTCTGATGCCCCGGCAGGTCTCACCCTCGTATTTCGGCCAGCGGGCCTTCCCGGGAATGGATTCAGGAATAAACCGTAATGCCCTAAAAGTGACCCCTGGCAGGTTCAAAGAAGTTAGTTCATCTTCCAGTTCACTGCTGTTGATCCAGGGAGCACCAAATGTGAGAAAAGGCTTTGTGGTCCCCCGTCCTTCGGAAATATTTGTTCCTTCAAGCAGGCACATACCATTGTAGATCAGGGCGGTTTCAAAATCCGGAATATTTGGCGAAGTAGCCACCCATTCTAAACCTGTCCGGGGCCAAAGCATATTCCGCTGCCAGTTGGAAATGGGTATAATCCGAAGATCGGCTCTGAGGCCGGGGCCGAGCCAGCCTGAGTCATTGATCATTCCTGCCAACTCTCCGGGTGTCAACCCATATCTTATGGGGATAGGATGCATACCCACAAAGGATTCAAATCCCGGTACAACTTTTGGTCCCTCCACAGTTTCACCCCCCAGAGGATTTGGCCTGTCCAGCACGATTACGGATATTTGATTGACCGCAGCGATTTTTAGAATATTGGTCAATGTGCTGATGTAAGTATAGTATCTTGAGCCGACATCCTGAAGGTCAAAGACGATGATATCCAGGCCGGAAATATCTTCTGATGAGGGTATCCGTTTTTTACCGTACAGACTGACAATTTTCACATCTGCCGTATCCAGTTTGCCGTCGTCAATCCACTCCCCCGCACCGACAATACCTTTAAGACCATGTTCGGGTGTGAAGATGGTTTTGAGATGAAAAGCTTCGCTTTCGTCGAGCAGTACATCAACCAGGTGTCTGCCTTGCAGGTCAATGCTTGTCTGATTGACTACGACTCCAATATTTTTCCCCTTAAACCCGGCAAATTTACTCTTTTCCAGATTATCAATTCCCAGCCTGATCTTCCCGCTGACATCTGATTTGCTCCCCGTTTGACTCAGCCCGCTGATTTGACCGCAGACAGTAAATAGTACTGTAATTCCGAACAGTACCAGATTTCGTTTAAGGGCAGAGCTGAAGCCTGTGGGATACATTAAATTTTACGGTCTCCTGCAGCGCCGGATACAACGAAATCAGTCAGATAAGTCACTGCCAGATTTATCAGGACCGCTACTCCGATGTAGAGTGTCCAGGCAATACCCGCAATCTGCAGGAGGAAGACGGAAGCCAAACTGCTGATCAATCCCATATTCAGACTGAAGGATTTGAATTTACGGCGGGTTTTGGATAAGATGAACAAACCGATGAGTCCCCCGTAAGTGAATGAGGCGATCTTCAATCCCACAACGATGATAGCATTGTCGCCCTCGTTGAAGAAAAGAGCGATCCCGATGAGGATACCCGCCCACATAAAGCTGAAAAGCCGCGCGGTTTTGACGGAGACTTTTTGCGTGAACCAATCGGAAACCGTAGAAGATGCCAGGGAATTAATAGAAGAACTCAAGGTGGACATGGCTGCAGAGAGGACACCGGCCAGCAAAATTCCCCTTAACCCCACCGGCAGACTCTGAGCGATGAAGGTTGAAAACTCTCTATCCTTGGTGAGCTCCACTCCCTGAAAATAAATGTACATCAGGGAGCCTACTGTAAGGAATAACGCAAATTGCAGGAAAACAAAGAAACCGCTGCCGACCATAGCTTTTTGCGCCGCTCTCAAATTCCTGCATCCCAATGCCCTTTGGACCATCATATAATCAACGCCATGAGACCCCAGCGACAGCAGTATCCCACCGATGAGTGCGGAAAAGAAGGACCACGGATCGGTGAAGATGTCCCAGTTAAAAATGAAAATTGAAGTTTTTCCCGTATCGGCCAACTTGCTAAACATCTGCGGGAGTGTAGTCGGTGAATGACTGACGATAAACAGAATTGAGATCACTGCACCGGCAAGGTATAAAATGAATTGAAAGCTGTCCAGCCACACCACTGTTTTTATTCCACCGGTAAGCGTATAGATAAGCGTTACAGTACCGATAATGAGGACAGAGGCAGAAAGAGACCAGCCTGTGATTACCTGTATGATAACGGCCGTTGCCAAAAATCTGACGCCGTCCGCAAGCACACGCGTTACCAGAAACACCAGAGAGGCGGTTTTCTGAACCCCTCTTCCAAAGCGCATGCCCAGTACTTCATAGATGGAGGTAACCCCCTGCTGATAGTATTGGGGCAGTAAATAGAAGCTCACAATTACTCGGCCGATAATATATCCCAGGGCCAGTTGCAGGAAGAACCAACTGCCCCGGTATGCCAGACCCGGAACGCTGATAAATGTTAAAACAGAAGTTTCCGTTGCCACTATGGAGAACATGGCTACTACCCAGGGTAAGCTGCGATGGGCCAAAAAATAGTCTGCAGTGGAGCGGTTGGAACGACTCTGCAGTACGCCGAAGCCCGCCATAGCTCCCAGAAAAACAATGATGATCGTTAGATCAATAGGGTTGATAAAAACTCCTCAGTTATGACGCCGATTGAAGTAAAAATACAACTAAAGTAAGAGAGGCCCGGTACAGAATGTCGCCCGGCTTACAGCTGTCGTATCCGGCAATAAGGGCAGAAGTGCTCATTGTAGAAGAGCCTGCATAACCGCCGTATAAAAGGACCTGCGCACGGCCCACATGCCACCCTTCTCCCGCGTGGGATAAACCCGGTTTGTCAGCAGAATGATGATGATCTTCCGTTCGGGGTCAATCCAAAGTGAAGTACCCGTAAAACCCAGATGACCGTAAGAAGATTTCGAGAACAGGTCTCCGGCTGAGCTTCTGTCGTTCCTGGATGGTGTGTCCCAGCCGATAGCGCGGTCTGACCCGGGTGGTAATTCCTGCCGCCGTGTATATTGTCTGATCTGACGGCTAGAGAAATAGCGGGTTCCGAGAAATGTGCCGCCGTTAACAAGCATTTGTGCGTACTTCCCGATATCCTCTGCAGTTGAAAAAACGCCTGCATGGGAAGCAACTCCTCCCATTAACCAGGCATTTTCATCGTGGACTTCTCCCTTGATCTGTCTGTGCCTGAAGATTGAATCATTTTCTGTGGGAGCAATTGACGGAAGCCATTTTCCCTGAGGATTGTACATGGTGCGGTTCATCCCTAACGGACGGAAGATCCACTTTGCAGCGAGTTCATCGAGCCTTTGCCGGCTGACCTTTTCGATCACGGCACCCAGTAAAATAATGCCCAAATCACTGTAGGCAAAGTCCGTCCCGGGCATAAATTCAAGGTCACGGGTAAGAATGTCGGCGAGAATGTCAGTTTTGGATTGGAAATTATCATCGAGAAAATACCGATAATAAGCCGGCAGGCCTGAAGAATGGGTAAGTAGATGCCGCAAAGTCACTACCTCCCGCCCACCTCCTGTAAATTCCGGATAAAACTGCCGCACTTCCTGGTCCAGTGCAAGCTGATGTTTTGCAGCCATTTTCATGAAAACCGGTGTAGTTGCCAAAACCTTCGTCAGTGAGGCGACGTCATAAATAGTTTCCCTGTCAACAGCCGGAGCATTTGGAGCATAGGTTAGCCTGCCAATGCCCTCATCGGTAATTATGTCGCCATCCTGGGCAATAAAAATTTGAGCCCCGGGAAAAATTTGAGCATCTATCGCTTTATTCAGAATCTGTCTGGCCTGTTCCAGATCATATTGGTGATCCGCTTTGCCAAATCCCCAGGTTCGCTTTTTAATATTCACACCGTCCCCCCGTCGGTATTCTTCATTGAGGTCCACCGGCAATTTCCCCGAAACGGCAATTCTGCCCCACAGAGCATCTGCAGCAGCTCTTTGAGAAACAGCACCATAGCCATAGGCACAGAGATAAGTGTCGAGTATGTCATAATCGGGTAAATAGGGACTCCCAAAGCCAACTGTAACAAAAGAGATATTTTTATCATGGAGATTACTCAACAATTTTTCGTGGCTGGGATCGATTGTTGACAATCCCTTGTTCATTTTGATCCGGACCAGCAATGTGACCAAAACTTTATCTGCTTTGGATACCCGCCTTAGAATATCCTCCATTACTGCCGAATCGAGCTTGTCACTGACGAAAATTTCTTCTACATTGCCGTGTGTCCTCGCAACATCCGAAATAAAGGGATTCAACTGGTCTCTGCCGTTGGCATCCGTAGTGAGAATCAGATGAGCCAGTTTCCTGATTTTTTCAGGCTTCAGCGGCAGGTTACCTGAATCTTTGACTACTGTAATAGACTTTTCGGCGATATTTTTTGCAATATTTCGATGTTCAGTAGTACCAACATCTTTTTCGACTTCAGACCAGTTTTCAGCGGCTTTTTTATCGAAAAGTCCCAGAGTGGTTTTTAACTTCAGGATCCGGTTTACGGATTCATCGATACGTTGCTCAGTAAGACGACCTGTGATTACAGCTTCTTCAACAGCATCGATAGTATGCATAACATCCATGGGCAGAAGCAATATATCGGCTCCGGCCTCAATCGCCCTAACAGCCGATTCGCCGGCCCAGGCAAGCTCTGTAAGTCCACCCATTTCCATACCATCCGTAACAATTACACCGTCAAAGCCCCAGGTGTCCCTCAACAGCCCTTTTGTAATTACAGCGGATTGTGATGCCGCCCGGCCTGACGGATCCAGTCCCGGAACTGCAATGTGACCAACCATAATCATCCCGACGCCGGCCTCCACGGCTTTTTTAAAAGGTTTTAATTCAACGGCTTCCAGTTGTCTTCGATCACCGGGAATGGTCGGCAGACTCGTATGACTGTCCGTCGCAGTGTTGCCATGCCCGGGAAAATGTTTTGCACAGGCAATCAGACCTTCACTTTGAAGCCCCTTGATAAACCCGGTGCCATACTGGGCAACAATGTCAGGGTCGTCACCGTATGATCTAAAATTAATGATGGGATTTTCCGGGTTATTATTCACATCCATAACCGGTGCAAATGCGATTTGGACTCCCAGGCTTTTGGCTTCGACGGCTGTGACTCGTCCCTGCTGAAATGCCAATTCCGGATTCCCCGTTGCTGCCACTGCCATGTTTGTGGGGAAAAGAGTGCCGCCGCTCAGCCATTGTCCTGTTCCCCGCTCATAATCTGCCGCTACCAGTAAAGGTACATCAGCCCAATGCTGAAATTCTTCAATATTATAGAATGAACCGTGCACACTACCGCCAAAAGTGATGAGACCGCCGATTCCGGACTCAGTGATCCAGCTTCGTAACTGCCGCCTGTACCAATTTTTGTCCGTATAGAAATCTCCCCGGATCCGGACCATGATCATTTGAGCTATTTTTTCCCTTAAAGAAAATGACTTGCCGGATATCTGCAGTTTTACGGACTTCGATGCCGGTTCCGGAAGGGTAGTATCCGACAGTGAGGGCTTGTTTGAGCAATTCAGACTGAAGAGGCAGATTAGAAGGAAGAAACGGAATCTGTTCATTTATATGGTACTCAATGTTATATTGTGGAGAAAATGCAACCCTGATTCATTTCACAGGTATGAGGATATTCAGACTTGTACCTTCCCCAAGAGCACTTTCTACCTTGATCTCACCGTCAAATTCCTGCACGATGCTGTGTACAACTGAAAGCCCCAGGCCCGTACCGTCGCCGATCTTTTTACCGGTGAAAAAGGGTTCAAGGCAGCGCTCTCTTTCTTCATCTGTCATACCGGTCCCGTTGTCTTTAACGGTGAATACAACCGCTTTGGCTTTGCGATCGAGGGAGGAGATGAGATCAATATATTTACGATAGTCAAGACCTTGTTGCTCGGCTTTTTTATTTACTGCATACTGTGCATTTGACAAGAGATTTACGACGATTTGCTCGAATCGGCGAGAGTCCAGAAATACTTTCGGCAACCCGGCCTGATATTTTTTCCGCAGCTCTATTTCCTGATCCCTGAATTTCTCAACGAAAAACTGACAGGCTTTTTCCACAGGCTCAGAGACATCTATCTCTTCAATTTCCTGATTGGAGCCGCTGGCAAAGCCCCGCATATTATCAATGATCTTCGATGCTCTTTCCGTCTGGACAATGATTTCATTGATATCTCTTTCGAGTTGGGAGGGATCATCAAATCCATAGGTTGCCATGAGCTTTAGAACATCTGCCTGAGCTCTGATGATCGCCAGGGGCTGATTCAGTTCATGGGCAATCCCTGTTCCCATTTCGCCGAGATAATTTAATTTACCATGTTGGATGAGATCAGCCTGTTTTTCTTTTTCTGCCGACTCCTTGTGTTTCATCGAGGAGATATCGAGAATGTAGCTGTAAAACACCTTCCTCACCGCACCCCGGTTTGCAGGATGCGCTTTAGTGAATTCATAAACCCAGATTGGTTTCGCTTTCTTCTGGATAACCCGGTATTCCAGTTCCCATTGCCTGGCCTCAGTATTCAGCTTGTCATGGATATATTCCAGGACCCTTTCGCGATCTTCTTCGGCGATCTGATCCCTGTAATTAATTGAGCCTTTTACCAGGTCAGACCTGTCAAGTCCAATTTGCTGAATGTTTTGAGATACATAGGCCGGATGAGCAGATTCATCACCGACCTTTTCCCAACGGATCACCATTACAGGTCCGCGAACAAAAAGATCCCTCTCCTGTTTTAACTGTTCACAGGTTTTGGACAGTTCACTGGTTTTCTCATCGACCAAAAGATCCATTTTTTCGCTAAGTACTCTGATTTTCTCCTCAATCGCTTTACGGTCCGTAATGTCGTTTACAACTGCGTGGAGAAAATATTTTCCGGAGAGTTCGATCCTGCTCAAAGTAAGTTCACCCACAAAGGGTGTATTGTCCTTCTGCAAAAAATGCCACTCAAATGTCTGAGAACTGCCGCCGTAGGCATACTCGATTTTTTTGAGGAGCTTTTCTTTCGATTCCTGATTACCAGGCTGCTGCGGCGGTGAAAAATCATAGGGGGCTTTCCCCAGCAGATGATCCCGCCCGGCGCCAAAGAGTTCCAGGGCAGCAGGATTGCAGTCGATAAATTGATTCCCCTCCAGCAGGAAAATAGCATTTGATGATGAGTCCACGAGCGAGCGATATTTTTTATCGCTGTCGATAAGGGCGTTTTCAAATGTCTGATTCACGGATGTGTCTGCAATGACAGCCAGGCTGCCGGCAAGCTTACCGTCCTGGGTAGTGACGGGTACCGCCGTAACTTCCGTTGTTATTCGACTGCCGTCTTTGCATGTCCAGTCCAAGTTATATTGCGTTTGAGCTCCCTTTTCGGGATTTACGAACTGACCGGCTGAGAGTGGTGTATCATTTTCGATGAAGTCGGTCAGGGGTTTCCCGATGAAGTCTGCCGGCTTATATCCCAAAAGTTTAATCAGGTTTTCATTTGCGAAAGTTATATTGCCACGGTCATCAAGACGGCATATCCCGTCTTTAACGGTTTGTGCCAGATCATCAAATAAACGGGTAATCTGTTTTAAACCGGCTTTCGCATCATGCAGAGCCCGGTTATCCTTGATCACACCGTAAGCATGGGACTCACCGTCTTGTTTAATGAGTGCTGCATTTATCACCACAGGGATTTCAGTACCGTCCTTATGTATCAGGCTGGTTTCGAAAGGTTCGATCTTCTTATGGAGAAACAGATCCGTAACGAGCTTCAGATTTGATTTACGCTTTGTACGCGACACAAGGTCCATGAGAGGAGTATTGAGCAGGGCATCCGGCTCGTAACCTGTCAGGTGGGTAAATGCCGGGCTCAAATAAATCAGTTTCCCGGTTTTGGTCATTTCGAAAATAATATCGTTGGAGGCGTCCGTCAGGAATCTGATCTTGCGGTTGAGTTCGGAAATTCTGTCCTGGAATTGTTTTTTTTCTGCCAGGTCACTGATAATACAGACGGTGCCGAGATATTTCCCTGAGCTGTTGATAATTCTTTTAAAAGTATTGACGGCTTCGAAAGTCTCTCCATTGTGTGTGGCAAATTCAAAAGTATATTCCTGATCTTTCTCTTCTGCACCAAAGACGCAGCTTTTGAAAATTGAAAGTATTTCTTTTCTGCTGCCCTTTGACCAAAATGGATAAGGAGGTTCGTGTCCCAGGAGATCGGCTTCTGTAAATCCGGTTAGTTTCTAGAAAGTCCTGCTGACAATTCGAATCCTGCCAATTGGATCCACTACGAAAACACCATCTGCCACACCGTCCATCGTGGCGCTGCGGATGCTGCATTCCCAGTCGAGCTGTGCATTCAGTTTACGGGTCTCAGTGACATCCTTGATTCGCAACACAATGCTTTTTACACCACCGGCTGCCTCTGTTTGCGGGAAAACACTCACCCGGTAATCTGTTTCAAGTATTGACTTATCAAGATCAGCGGGCTTACCGGTCACTGCGACTGATTTGATCAATTTCCGCACGGCGGATGCCAACTCTTTAGGCAGGTTCTCATATATCGGGACACCCTGAATTTCCTGTGCCGGTTTCCCCGTCAGGTCGAGAGCAAAGTCATTGGCCAAGAGTACTACTGCATCACCGTCAAGCAGGAATTCCTGTTCAGCAATTGATGAGTCCAGGATTGTCTGGGCATTACGGATCAACTCAGTGTGCGTTTCACGAGCCCGGAGTATATTGGTTCTGTCGCGGACGGCCACGATGTACTGATTGTCTCCAAAGCCTGAGATCCTGACCTTCAGCGCCATCTGACGGGAATTTTGTGCTGCTTCAATTTCAAATGTTTGTAGAGCACTGGAAGCATCTACCTGTTGTAAAGTTTCAACAAAGACCCTTTGAAATTTTTTAAAGACGGGCATTTTAAACAGGCTTTTCCCGCTGATTGACTGATCTTTTTCAGCAAGGATGTTAATATTATCGGTGTAGAGTTCTTTAATAAGGCCGTCTTTGTTGATGATAAAAATCGTTTCGTCGGTAACTGAAAGCAGGGCGGAATTTTGCGCCTCAAGATTTTGGAGTTTTTTGATACTCGAGATATCCGATCCGAAGAATCTGAACAGAGATGCAGACTCATGTTCTTCGGGAATCGTCATTATTTTCACGGCCAGATTTACAAATTCACCATCTTTCCCCCTGACGGCCAGTTCCAGGTCCACATCTCCGGCGCCGTCCTTCAGCATGCCGAGTTCTGCTGTCAATATTTTTTTATCTGCAGAGAGCAGTAATTTTTTTAAATCCTGTCCGATAATTTCATCACCGGAAAAACCCAGAATATCTTTAACAGCCTGATTCGACCAGGTCACCTGCGATTTTTTATCTATTTCAAAAATCCAGGTTGACACACAATTTTCGATATTTTCCTGCCGGACGGTCAAGCGCTTCTCTTCCAGCCGGTGTTTGTCAGATATTTCTTCCAGTTCTTTATGAAGGCCCAGTAATTCCCTTTGTATCTTTTCTTTTTCAGTGATATCGGTGGCAATCCCTTCCACAAGCAGGACATTCCCGTTGTTATCTTTTTTGGGAATTTCGGACAGGAGCAGTTTTCGGGGTTCACCCGATCTGTGTAAGAATTCGAGTTCGTATTCGTTTGAAATTCCGCTCAGACTTTTTTTCTGCTGACTGTTAAAATGATCATTTAAAGGATTTTGGCTGAGGTATTCCCGGTAATGCAGAATAAAATCAGCGGGTGCATATCCAAGGATTGATTTAACTGAACTGCTGACATTGGAAAATACTTTATCTTTTTGGTATTCGTAGAAGAAATGTTTATGCTCCAGGACCATATCTACCCGTCGGTAGCTGTCTTTCATGGCCTGTAAGTCTTCTGCCTTCTTTTTCACCTCAAATTGTGCCAGGGTAACCTGATTCTGATAGTCCGTCATTGCCGTTGCAAAGTGAACCATCGTAAGCAATTCTTCCGGTCTGTGATCTTTGTTCAGGAAGGACCTGGCGCCCAGATTGTAGCAGAACCTGACATTCTCATCATTTTCAAAATCGGTAAGAATGATCACGGAAAAAGAAGATCCGGGTTTGATCTCAACCCGGCGGAGAAATTCTAAACCGTTCATCACAGAAACAGTGATGTCCAGAATCACGACCGGCGGACGGTGGTCTCTGAAAACATCCAGACCGGCTTTGCCGTTGGAGGCATGCAGAACCTCATAACCGGCTCGTATCAATTGTGCAGATACGCGGTCCCGATATTCATCGGATTCATTTATTATCAGAATTTTATTTTCCACTTTGTATTCTTTTATTTGCAGAAATCAAGTTAACAGATTTGGGAATGTCACTCATTAATAAACCCTCAAATTTACGAAAACCCGACACCTGAGGCCCAGCCTGTAATTATAGCAAGAATCATGCAATTTCATTTTACAAATTCAATTAGATTTAGCCTGTCCGGAATTCATCTGATATACTTCCTCACAACCCTTTTTGAGACCCCGGTGAGAAATTCATAAGGCAGCTTTCCATATTGGCGGGCAAAGTATTCAACCCGGGTGTGTTCTTCATCAGCCCCCCAAATTGTAACCATATCTCCTTCTTTAGCCGGACTGCCGTTGCAATTGACCGAGGTCATGTCCATGGAAACACGACCGGATACCTTTAGGGATGAAGATTTATGAAACAGGACCGCTGAGTTTGAAAACTCCAGTGGAACACCGTCGGCATACCCGGCCTGGATCACACCATATTTCCCCTTCCCGGAAACGGTAAATGTTCTGCCATACCCGATAGTATCGCCCTCTCTCATTTCCCTGATCAAAACCAGAGGAGCTTTAAACTGCATGACCGGCCGCAGATTCGAATCGATCTGCCGGAAGGGTGAAACGCCAAAAAGTGCCACACCGGGTCTGACCATATTGAAATGCGCCTCGGGTTTATCCAGCAAGGCAGCGCTGTTCGCAATGTGGAAAAAAGAAACCGACGGGATAATATGCTTAACAAGGCTGATCAGTTCGTTAAATCTGTCCAGTTGTTGCTCCCTGAAACCTGATGCTCTGTCTTCCGCAGTGGCAAAATGTGACCAAACTCCCTCCAACTCGACATTTGGTATTTGTTTCAGTTTCACTAAAACTTCTTTTGTAGCAGAATAGGGAATTCCCATGCGGCCCATACCCGTATCGACTTTCAAATGTATTTTGAGATGAGCCGCAGATTCCGGTCGATTGCTGATGAGTTCGAGATCATTATAACTGTTGACTGTACATCGCACCTGATCGAATCTACAGGCAGCAAGTATCTGATTGTTGAGTTTTCCCAAATGCAGGATAGGTTTTTTGACACCCTGTCTGATCAGATCCAATACTTCAGTGAACAGGGCAACCGAAAATCCGAAGATTTCCGTTTTATCGAGTGCTAAGGCCACCTCGGCAAGTCCGTGACCGTATGCATCCGCTTTAACGACTGCCAATATTTTGGCTTCCCCCACCAGGGACTGGAGATATCGATAATTGTGTTCAAGATTACTCAGGTTGATTTCGGCAACGGGGAAATACATTATATTTTCCCGACAATTTTTTCAAGCGCTATATCCACGTCAATTAATTTGGCTGCGAGCATTGCTGCGCCATAGGCCGGAGATATCTTTGAGAACAGCCAGCTGATTTTATTGAAATCAAATGAGAGGGCATCGTTCAATGTTTGCCGGAAAAGTTCGTTCATACACAAGCTGCCGTTGCCACCAAGGACTATATTTTTCTCTTTATATTCCGCTTTCCGAACCAGCTCAAGTATGTATCCGGCAATTTCCTGAGTACCTTCCTGTATGAAAGACAGCGCCATTTCATTGCCCGAGGCTGCAAGCTCACAAATAGATTTTGTCAGACCGGCTATTATAGGAACCGGATCTTCGGCAGCGGCATAGTTTTCAAGAGCGAGGGAAATATCCTTTTCCCCGATATTTTCCAATACAACCTGTTTGAGAGCCATGAAATCTGAGTAGGAATAGACATGAGTCTCACCCAGAGCTACACTGATGAGCAGCTTACGACCCATCCAGAAACCGCTGCCCTTATCCCCCTGGTAGTGTCCTGCGCCGGCCGTCCGATGAATTTTGCCATCGGGAGTTCTGGCCATGCAAATCACACCTGTGCCCACTGACACAAGAAAACCGGGCACCATGGGACAGGTTACTTCGTAGGCAGCCTCACAGTCGCTGGTGATCAATGTACTGCGAGTCAGGTTTTCCTTCTCGATCTCCCTGAAGACCATATCCCTGCCAATCGTATCGCTTGAGCCCGCCAACCCCAAACCTATCGCATCCACATCGTAAGGCGAGATACCTGCCTGACGGCAGAGGGTGTGTATTAAATTGATAATCCTGCCGGGACATGATTCCCGATGCAGGCTCAGGCTCATTCCGCCGGATTGGCTCTGAGCCAGCGTTTTGCCCGTATCATCAATTAAAATGCCTGTGCTGTTCGTTGCTCCGCCGTCAACACCGAGTATATAATATCCTTCTGTCGTACCCATTATTTTTTCCTGAACAAGGTGCTGGAGAGGCTTCCATTGATCAAAAACGTTATCAGGCCGAGAATGAGTGTAGTGATACCGGCCCCGGGAGACCCTTCATGATGAAGCATGATGCTGTGAGCCCTGGTAATACAGTCAATAACTGGGATGCTTCTCAGTATGCCGGCATAAGAATCGGGAAAGTTTTCCAGCGGTATGAACCCGCCGCTCCCCAATGCAAAAAATAAAAACAGGATCATGGTAATTATTACCTGAAACTCACTGCTTTTCAACCACGAACCAAGAGTATTGCCTGCAACTGCTGAAAAGAAGATTACCGGAATAATTTGCAGCGAGAGCAGGATCATTTTATCCGCTACGATAATCTCGTTGGTGATTGTGCTGATCATGATGATTGCAGCGAAAAACTGCACCAATCCGAGTATAAAAGCCCAGAGAATTAGACCGGTCTGAACCCTCCAGATGGAAACTGGAGATTTGAGATACAGATCCAGCATATTATTTTCGAATCTGATTTTTCTGATCTCGGTGTATGCGGTTGTAAACGCTGCATAAGAGGCTGTTATCAACCAAATACCCGGAGTTACCCAATACAGATAATTGAGTTGGCTGACACTGGGTATGAGACGGTAAAGCGGCATTGCAAGCAGCAGGAACAGAAAAACCGGCAATAATATGAGACTGAATATATTAACGATCAGCGAATTTTTATACGCTATCAACTCTCGTTTGATGACAATAAAAACGTATTTCAATCCAAACCTCCGCCGGTCAATCCCTTATACAGATCCTGCAAACGACAAAGTGAAGTATCGATGTTGTCCACTTCATGTTTCAGGGCAATCCGCAGGACATTGAAAAATTGTCTTCTTTCTCTGGAATAGAACTCAAGGTTATTACCGCTGATCACCGGACGCACGACTTTAGGATATTGCTGCAATTCTGTGAGGATTTCCGGCGATGGTATCTTTACAAATGTGATGATGTAATGAGTGAGTCCCCGGGTGGTTTCAATCAGATCATCCAGTTTACCGATCATTTTAAAATTACCGTCATGAAGAATGGCAATTCTCACAGAATAGCGTTCGGCTTCTGAAAAATTCTGGGTTGTAAACAGTATCGTTTTCTTACCCTGTAATTGATCAAGTGTGTGCCAGATTTTGGCTCTGCTCTGCAAATCAAGTCCGGTTGTGGGCTCATCCAGTAAAATTACTTCAGGGTCGTGGATCAGCGCTCTGGCAAAGCAGACCCGCCGCTGGTGGCCGAATGACAGCACGGGCGAATAATCGTTGAGATGCTGTGAAAAGTTCAGAACTTCCGACCAGTGCCGGGCCTGTTGCCGGGCATCTTTACTGCTCATACCATGCAGCTGACCTGATAAGATCAGATTTTCCATAACCGTCATTTCATCATCCAGATCTGATTTCTGAGCCATGTATCCCGTAATTGAACGGGTCTCAAAAGGTCTCGAAGTAATTTCTTTGCCGTGAATATAGGCTTTACCTGCATCGCGTGTCAGACGGCCGGCTAATATTTTCAGTAAAGTTGATTTGCCTGCACCGTTTTCCCCCACAATGACAAAAGTTGTGCCCCTTTCCACGCCGAATGAAAGGTCTGCGAGGATTACTTTGTTGCGATATTTTTTTGCAATTGATTTAAGTGTAATTGAAGCTTCCATTATATTGTAACAATCAACGTTTTATGGCCATCATCAAAATTCAATGCGCCTCATACCAGTTATCACCTGCCCCACAATCAACTTTAAGGGGGACCTTCAGCCTAATGGCATTTTCCATTTCAAAAGTAACCAGCCGGGTCAGCTTTTCCAGTTCCGCTTCCGGGACCTCAAAAAGTAATTCGTCGTGAATCTGCAAAATCATCTTTGACTTGTAGCCGTCACTCGTTAATTTTCTTTCGATTCGAATCATGGCAAGTTTTATCAGCTCTGCCGCCGTGCCCTGGATGGGCAGGTTGATGGCGGCCCGTTCTTCGGCCTGGACCTCCTGGACCCTGGCAGATGCGAGATTTGACATGGGGCGTTTGCGGCCGAATAAAGTTGTAACATAACCCCGGTCCCGGGCGCTGATCAGGGTTGCTTCCATATACTTTCGTATTCCCGGATAGGTGTTGAAATAAGAGTTGATCAGCTCTTTGGCCTGCTTCATCGGGATACTTAACTCCTGAGACATGCGGTATGGACCCGCACCATACATAATACCAAAATTCACTACTTTGGCGGATCGACGCATGTCGGCTGTGACCAACTCGGGAGGAACATCAAACACTAGGCTGGCTGTGCGGCTATGGATATCAATTCCTTCCGTGAAGGCTTTTATAAGTTCAGGCTCGTTTGAGTAATGCGCCATAATCCGCAATTCAATTTGTGAATAATCAGCAGAGAAAATTTTCCAGCCTGTCCTCTGCGCGGTGAAAGCTTTACGGATTTCACGACCCAGTTCGGTTCTGATGGGAATATTCTGAAAATTGGGTCTTGTGCTTGAAAGTCTCCCCGTTGCCGCAATCGTCTGGTTCAGGGAGGTGTGGATGCGACCTGTAGCGGGATTGACAAAATTGGGAAAAGCATCGATATAGGTTGTTTTCAATTTTTTTAAATGCCGATAATCCAATATTAACCGGGGCAGGGGATGATGATTTTTTAATCTTTCCAGAACTGTCACATCCGTGCTGCGTTTGCGGATGGGTTTTAGTCCGAGTTCATCGAACAGGATCACACCCAGCTGCTGGGGCGAGTTAATGTTGAAGGTCCTGCCTGCCATTTCATGGATTTGTTCCTCCAGTTTCTCGAGCTCACGACCAAACGAATCGGATAATTCATTGAGATAAGCAAGATTCACATAGACGCCGTTTTTTTCCATATCCGCCAGCACCGGGATCAGGGGCAGCTCAATCTCACGCAACGGAGCGGACAGTTTTTCCTCTGATATTCTTTCCTTCAGAACAGCTGTTAGCTGCAGAGCCACATCGGCATCTTCCGCAGCATAAAAGGAGATCTCTTCGAGAGGGACTTCAGACATCAATTTCTGGTTTTTTCCCGAACCGATCAGGTTTGATATCGGGACCATTTTATATTGTAAATACTCCAGGGACAAGACATCCAGCTTATAGGAACGGGCTTCCGGTTTTAGAAGATGAGCGGCGATCATGGTGTCAAACTCCATTCCTCTAAGAGCTATGTCATAGCGGCTGAGTACAAGCGCATCATACTTTATATTCTGGCCGCAGAATTTTATTTTTTCATCCTCGAATACCGGTTTTAGTTTACTCAAAAGTTCGCCGAGCTCCAAGGACGGGACTGGAGATGTATTTCTTTCGGGAAACAGCACTGGAATGTACCAACCAGTATGAGCTGCGATTGAAAAGGATAAGCCCACAATTTCGGCCTCCAAAGCCACTACGGAGGTTGTCTCCGTATCAAAGGATACCAAATCAGCATGGGTCAACTTTTCTATCAGGTTTTCAAGTTCAGCTGCTGTCGTCACCAATTCGTAATTTTTCGAATGTGTTTCAGATATACGCGGTTCCGGTTTGACCATGTGGCTTATTGCACGCAGAACGGACGGCATTTCCAGGTCTGTCAGGAGCTTTGTCAGAGCGTCAATATTCATGGGGCGGCGCTCTAATTCACTGACATGCAGGTTGATGGGGACATCAAGACGTATGGAAACCAGATCCCGGGAGAGCGGCAGGAAATCCCTGCCATTTTCGAGACCGGCTCTGACCCGCCGGTTACCGATTTCATCGATATGACCGAGGATGTTGGTAATTGTCCCATATTTTTGCAGTAGTTTTGCAGCCGTTTTAGGTCCGACACCGTCCACTCCGGGGACATTATCCGAAGCATCACCCACCAAAGCCAACAACTCGATAATTTGCTCAGGTGGAACGCCCCATTTATCAATGACGGCCTGCCTGTCGTAAACTGTCGTCGGCCTGAACCTGGTGCCAGGTGAATAGACAAAGATCGAATCGGTAATGAGTTGCATCATATCTTTATCACCTGTATAAATATAAGTGTCAAGTTGATGCTTTTCAGCCTGAACGGCCAGTGTCCCGATGATATCGTCAGCCTCATAACCGGAAAGCCGAACCATGGGAATATTAATGGCGGCAATAACCTCATAAAGCGGTTCAATCTGTTCAACCAGTTCTACCGGCATCTTTTCACGAGTCGCTTTGTAATCTGTATAAATCTCATGACGAAAAGTCTTTTCAGGAGAATCTAAAACCACTGCGAGATAATCAGGATTCTCATCTCGGACCAGCTTTATCAGGCCGTTCATAAAGCCATAAATCGCTGAAGTCTCCCGCCCGTCCCGGGTCTTCAGCGGATTGTTGATCATGGCAAAATAAGAGCGATAGATCAGCGCCATGCCGTCAATTAGGAATAATCTTCGCTTAGTCTGTTTGAGCTCTGTATTCATATCGTTTTGATCCGAATGAGAGGGAAAAATGAACGCCCAACCGATTGGATCTTATCAGAAATTTGAGCGAAAAGTTAACTGTTATGATTAAGTAAGAAACAGTGAATTATCTGCAGTTCCGTTTAATTATTGACTCGTCTTCGGAAGGGTTATGGACGGGTGGGAATAATAAACCGGAACATGGAAGGGTACAGATCAGGAACCCTTGGAACCATCGGACAGAGAGGCCTTCATCTCATTAGTAATATAACCGTAATCTTTTTCTTCTTCAAACAGTCCAGAGCTTTCTTCCTGAATGGCTCTGAGAACATCCCGGCGGCTGATCTGACCAACAAGTTTTTGCTCCCGGACGACAGGTACCCGGCGGAAATTGTTTTTTAGGAATATATCGGCAACGGCAAAAATATCAGCATCGGGATGAATCGTATGCACCGGTGTACTCATATAGTTGGAAACCGGGCCACCCGGAAGCTCATGGAAAGTTCCGTTGGCCAGAATGCGCAGACAGTCTTTCTCGGACAATACTCCAACAATTTTGTCATCTTTGACAATGGGCGTACCTGAAATTTTCCGTTCGAGCAGTTTATGAATAGCTTCGTAAACGTCCGTATCCGGGTCAAGTGTGACGACGTCGGTTATCATGAAATCTTTGGCTCTGGGTATCCTGTCCATCAGTTCTCCTTTAGAGTTGGATATCAATTACTCATGACGCGGTAATAGAGCTTTCCCCGGTCATCCGCGAAGACAATTTATGAAGCCGATAAGATACGGTTCAACTGATTCCTTTCTCCAAAAAAGATAAAATCAATTGATATTAATCCCCGGTTTTGTACCCGAACGTAAAACCAAACTGCCTTTATAAGTACAATTGTATATATTTGTTTTACTGTTAATTTTGTCTTTGGCCTGACTTGCAGTTGCTGTAAATTCTGTCAGTAATTTGAAGAAAGGTTTGACTGACTGAATGATTAATTCCTGTGGATTTTTTCTATTGATTTTTCAGAAATTCGGATTCGATTATTAAAAAGCATAAGGACCATATTACAATCTCCCCGGCACAGGGCGAAGGAGCAATTTATTTGGCCGCTGCAGCTTCCTCAACCCGGGAAACGGATGCACAGCAGCTGCACAGGGCTGATCTGTCAGAACTAAAAGTATTGGTAATGGATGATGAGCCGGTAATCAGAAAGGTCGTCCGGGCCATGCTTTTGCGACTGGGATGTAATTTAATATTATGCAAAGACGGAGCTGAAGCAATTGAGTCATATTCTGAATCCTTAATAGCCGGTGAACCGGCCGATATTTTGATCATGGATCTGACTATCCCCGGCGGTATGGGTGGTAAAGCTGCAGTTGAAGCTGTCCTCAAACTGAATCAGGATGCCATCGTTATTGCTTCCAGCGGATATTCAAATGACCCGGTCATGACAGATTACACCAAGTATGGTTTTGCGGCCGCTATTGCCAAACCCTTTAGATTTGCCGACCTGGAATACCTGCTCATTCAGGTCATCAAAAATAATATGCAAACCTGAAGTTCAGGCCATGAACGACTTGTTAAAGACTATCCATCAAAGAAAATCCGTCAGGGCCTATAAAAGGGTTCCCATCCCGGAAGATGTAAAAACGCAGATCATTGACGCCGTACTCCGTTCACCCACAGCCGGGAACCTCATGCTTTACTCCATTCTTGAAGTCGCCGACCAAAAGAAAAAGGATGCCCTGGTAATGACCTGCGACAATCAGGCCTTCATCGGCCGCGCACCCTGGGTACTGCTTTTTCTTGCCGATTATCAACGCTGGTACGATTTTTATCAAATCGCAGGGGTTGGATCAGACGTCAATCAGCCTTTACGCAGGCCGGAAGTCGGGGACCTCTTTCTGGCATGCTGTGATGCCATGATTGCCGCACAAACCTCGGTATTGGCAGCCCAGTCCCTGGGAGTCGGCTCCTGCTACATTGGAGACATCATGGAAAACTACGAAACCCACCAAAAGATGTTTGCTCTGCCGCCCTTTGTTTTTCCTATCACCTTAGTCTGCTACGGTTTCCCGACGAACCAACAACAAAAGAAGCGGAGAAGTCCAAGATTTGCCAAAGAACTTATTTTGCATCGAAATACTTATCAGGGTTTGACGGAAGACCTGGCAGAGATAATGAATTCGGACCTGAAATCCCGTTTTGCAGGACAACTGTTGCAGGAAAAATATAATTCCAATATGGGACAACTGATGTATAATCGTAAATTCAATTCCGATTTTACGAAAGAAATGAACCGCTCCGTGAAAGTCATACTGGAAAATTGGCGCGGGAGTAATTTAGGTGACGATTGCTGATTATGACAAAACCGTAGATAGTAAATGAGTGAAACGATGGAAATTGAGAAGATCTCTGTGCTGCTGGTTGAGGACGAACCCGTAGCGCGTAAAATTGCCGAACGCATGCTGCAGAATGCGGGGTATCAGGTCAAGTCTGCCAAGAATGGCAAAGAAGCCTGGAAACTGCTGAACACAGAATTTTTTCCTATCATTATTACAGACTGGCTGATGCCGGAGATGGACGGCGTTGAATTGTGCAAAATGGTCAGAGCAAACGAGTTCCCCGGATATATTTTTATCGTTCTTTTGACTTCTATGGATTCCCAGACCGATATCATTGAAGGTTTGGAATCCGGCGCTGACGATTATCTGACCAAACCGGTTGACAAAGCGGAATTGATAGCCAGACTGAAAACTGCAACCCGCATCCTAGAGCTGGAAACCAAGCTGAAACGCGCCAATGAGGAAATCACACAGCTCTCAATTACCGACCCACTGACGGGAATATACAATCGCGGTCACATGGTTCAGCAACTCACAAAAGAGCTGATACGGGCCGGCCGTTACAATCGGCCTTATGCCATTGTCCTGGGTGATATTGATCATTTTAAAAAAGTAAACGACACCTTCGGACATCTTGCCG
The DNA here is from genome assembly GCA_024277615.1 of Fidelibacterota bacterium. Lineage (GTDB taxonomy): Bacteria > Fidelibacterota > Marinisomatia > SCGC-AAA003-L08 > JACNLC01 > JAADGM01. The sequence continues at coordinate 42,217 of JAJRUW010000015.1, forward strand.
GTGACACTGTGATCAAGGGTTTTGTGAACTGTTTGAGGAATTCCTGCCGCAAAGATGTGGATCAGCTTTTCCGTTATGGCGGTGAGGAATTCATAATTTCGTTACCGGAGACAACTTTGGAGAACGCCCTGCTGCTGGCCGAACGCATCCGCAAAAAAGTCGCCGAAGAAGTCATTTATTATTCCGGTACTGATATCAGGATTACGGCCAGTTTCGGAGTAGCCGGTATTCGTCCGGATAGCGTGAATTCTCAGTTGAAACAGGAAGCTGTTATTAAACTTGCGGATGATTTTCTCTACAAATGTAAAAAAGAAGGACGTAATAAAGTTGCCGGCGGATATCTCGAGTAACCGCATCCCCGACAGTCCTCCGTACAACAGTGATTTTGTGATCTTTTATGACTGGTTTTCTGCTTCTCAGTGATGCGTAAATATTACTTAGTGGTAAACCCGCATGGTGGCAATGCCAGGGGAAATGCCGTAATGGAAAAAGTTAAACCTGTTTTTCAGAAAGCCGGGGCCGAACTGGAAATCAAGCAGACGCGCTACGCAGGGCATGCCCGTTTCATGATCAATTCGCTCGACCTGGAGGGGTACGACGGATTCTGTGCCATTGGGGGTGATGGTACCATGCACGAACTTGTAAACGGGCTACTGACCCGATCCGACGGCAATAAAATTCCCATTGGCCTCATAACCGGCGGGACCGGTAATTCCTTCATGCACGATATGAATTGCCTGGACCCCGTTGTGGCGGCAAAGCGAATCCTGACCGGTCGCAGGCGGAAACTCGATATTGCCCGAGTGGATGCTGCTGGTGAGATAATATACGGTTTTAACATCGTCGGCTGGGGGCTCCCTACTGATATCAATATCAGGGCAGAAAAAATGCGCTGGTTGGGCAAACAGCGCTATAATGTTGCTTCACTGATTGAAGTTTTGAAAAATACACACAGGCTGGCCAGAATCACTATGGATGATCGTAAAATCGCCGGGGATTATGGCTTCATTCTCGGCTGCAATACCATCCACACCGGCAATGCCATGAAAATGGCTCCCCTTGCACAGATTGACGACGGTCTCATAGATCTCATCATTGTCAGGAAGGCCAGCCGCCTAAAACTGCTTAAACTTTTTACCAAAATCTTCAAAGGAGGTCATGTGGGCGACCCGGTGGTTGTCTATCATCAGGTAAGGGAATTTTCCATTGTACCCCTTGAAGATCATACTCTTAACATTGACGGTGAACTGGTCGGCAGTACTCCAATCCATGTAAAAATGCTCGCCGGTGAGATTGAAGTCTTGGTTTAGCCCGGGCTTTGCTCTGCCGTAACGGCCGGCGGGACAATTTCGGATGACTCGTTCATCCCTCAAAAATATTCCAAATTGTCAATTTGATGCAGAATTCAATGAGTACAAATTTGCAAATGAGCCCTAAATTTAGTCCACGCTATGGAACAACTAACACTGGGAATAATCGAAAAATCCAAGGTCAGGGTCATTGCCTCGTCCGCATTTAATTTCAGGATTGAACTCGTAGAAGAAATCGGCAAAGACGATATGCCGGATCTCGTAGAGGTTTCGGAAGAGATGGCAAAGATTTACGGAAAGCAGGCCTTACTGACTAAATCCAATATCAAAAAGTATTTCAATGAGAATACATTACCTTTTGTAGCCAGGGAAAAAGGACATATCATAGGATATATCATTGGTGTCCCTCTGGAACATTTCAAAAACGAATCCTGGTCACATTTTGATGTAAACCTGGGCAAGAAAAATACACTTTACACTTATGCTTTTGTCCTCAAAGAAAAGTACCGTAAAAAAGGCGGCTATGCCAAAACCTTAAAAAGGATTTTCATCAACTGGGCCCGGAAACAGGGCTATCAGTACATTACAGGTCATACTCAACAGGGTGTTGCCAGTCATTTTTCACAAAAAACCGAAATTGTAAAAGTCTTTCCGGATTGGTACGGACTGGGAGTTCCTTTTGAATATTACCGGCGGCCCTTGTAAGCGGAATCATCCGGCAGATGAACCTTACAGGATGTTACAACTGGATAATACTCCCGCAAACCCCGAATTTAATAATATTTTAGCATGATCGGGAGTAAATATTATCTTCTTGGAATACTTATGCTGGCCCTGAGTGCCGGCGAATCCCTCTTTAGTGTGTACCTGGCAGCCGGCCCTGCCGAAGGCTATGACAAATATCTTATTCTTGACCCTGAACTGCTGTACACAGGTGGGATTGGTGTGTTTGAGGGCTCCGTTTTCATCGAAGGTAACGGTGCTGTAATCGATTTACAGGACGGCAGCGGTATCTGGGTTTACGGCGAAGGCGAGACGGTTGGCTCCCTGGATATCCAGCGTTGTACAATTCAAAATGGGGGCGCGTACGGCGTCAATTTTGCCGGCATTGCGACCGGCTCATTGGTGAACTGCAATCTGGTCAATGACGGTATGGGACTTCAATTGATGGATACCGTCTCCGTTTCGATAACTAACTGCAACCTGGTGGATAATGAAATTTACGGACTGGCCATTTATTCCACTAACCCCACGGCTGACATCAGCTATTGCAATGCCTGGAACAACGGCGAGGATTATATGGAAAACTGCCCCGGGTGAGGTAACATCTGGACACCGTTGGTGCCCCTTCCCGGAACCGGACTCATCACCGTTGATCCCCAGTTCATCAATCCACAGGAGATGAATTACAACTATTTGGAATCATCAGCCTGCATTGATGCCGGAAATCCGGAAATTCTAGATCCCGACCAAACCTGCAGTGATATCGGAGCAAATTATTTTCCCCAGGATGTGACTCCAACGGGGGACTGCAACTCAGATGCACAACTGGATGTAATGGACATCATAACCATTGTTAATGGTTGTATTTTATGTGAGCCGGAAGATTGTATGGACTGCTTCTGCGGCGATCTGAATCAGGACGGCAATATCGATGTTTCTGACATTATCATCTTGGTTAATGCGATTCTTGCCATCTGAACGAGTTTGTAGGGGGTGAACATTTTCCCTCTCCTGCGGACCGTTGACCCGCCTAATAAAGATTTCCTACGCCTGCCCGATAATTTTTGTCTCTTAATGAAGAACCCATACCGGGAATCAAATGCCGTAATGTTTTTTCAGCAGAGTCAGGAACAATTTATCCGGAAGAATTTTCCGAAGTTTAAGTGATATTTTTTGATCAATATGTCCCGTCATATATCTAAACCGCGGATTTTTCCGGCGTATAATTTTTGCGATCAGGCGGGCAAAAACCAGCGGTTGCGCCCCTTTTTCCTCATCTTTCCCGATAACTTCTAAGACTGATTGGAAGTCTTTATTCTCTTCAAGTTCCTTTTCTGAATATTGTCGGTTGGCTGTAAATGCGGTTTTGAAATCTCCCGGCTCGATGAGAACAATGTGGATATTTTTTGATTGATACTCCTGAAAGAGAGCTTCGGAAAAACCCTCAACAGCAAATTTTGAAGCACTATAGACGGCCTGGCAGGGAAGTCCGGCTAATCCTCCCAGCGAACTGACATTTATAATTAAGCCTCCATGTTGTTTCCGCATGATCGGCAATACCGATTTACAGACATTCAGGACACCAAAATAATTTGTTTCCATCAGACGGTGGGCTGCAGCTAGGTCGGTTCCTTCGATGGAACCGGCAATGCCGACACCGGCATTATTAACCACCACATCGAGCTTTCCCGTTTCAGAGATAATTTTTTCAGTAATTTCACGACAGCTTCTCTCCCGCGTTACATCAGCCTGAAGGAGGTTGAAGTTATTGGATCCGAGTCGTTTATTAAATTTATCCGGATCTCTGGAAGTACCGTACACCTTGTGACCTTTTTCGGCGAGCAGGGTTGCTGCGGCGAGCCCCAGCCCGGAGGATGCTCCGGTAACCAGAATCGTTTTTTTCTCAATTTCCATGTGTCAACGGATTACATGATATTTCTTACCGGCTTTAATGATTGCCGAAAGTGAAAAATCAAGCTGTTCACGCGTGTGAGTTGCCATATAGCTGGTGCGCAACATTGAGCGGCCTTCCGGTACTGCGGGTGAAATAATGGGATTCGTATAGACACCCCTGTTCATCAGATCTTTCCACACGCGGAAGGTCTTCATGTCACTTCCAATGATAATGGGGATGACCGGCGTCCTGCTGTTGCCCGTATCGAACCCTTCCGAAATCAAATTTTCCCGTACATAGTTTGCATTCTCCAGAGCCCTTTTACCCCTGTCAGGTTCACGCTGCAGGATTTCTATGGACTTGGTTACAGTTGCGGCGTTGACCGGAGGCAGTGCAGCTGTGAAAATCATGGTGCGCGCATGATGTTTGAGATAATCTATCACCGCCTCCTCTGCGGCTATAAAACCACCAATGCTGCCAAGAGATTTACTGAAAGTGCCCATAATCAGGTCAACTTCGCTGCTAAGACCATAATGACCACAAATTCCTTCCCCGTGGTCTCCGAATATACCCAGCGAATGAGCTTCATCGATCATGATCCGGCTGTTATGCTTATGGGCTGTCTTGACCAGGTCAGGCAAATTGACAATATCCCCTTCCATACTGAAAACACCGTCGGATATGACCAATTTACCATGTCGCAGCGGATATTTTTCGAGCTCATAATCGAGTTCAATCATGTCATTATGAGCATATTTTATGACTTCACAGCGTGAGAACCTGGCACCGTCAACGATGGAAGCATGGTTCAACTCGTCGCTGAACAGCAGATCTGCCTTGGCCATGGTAGAAGCGATTACACCGAGATTAACGCCATAGCCGGTTGAAAATACTAATGCTTTTTCTTTGCCGACCAACTCCGCAATTTTATTCTCGAGTTCTTCGTGCATTTTTAAATTCCCGTTAAGTAATCTGCTGCCGGTAACACCCGAGCCGTACTTTCGCAATGCTGAAACACCTGCTTCAACTACTTCAGGATGGTTTGTGAGTCCCAGGTAATTATTGGAGCCCAACATGATTAACTTTTTCCCCGAGATCGATACATCCGTGGCACCAAAGTCATCTATTGCGGGATAGTAGGGATAATACCCCAGTGCCTTTGCTGTTTTTGCTCGGGTGAAGGCATACATTTTTGTGAAGATGTCCTCCGAGTGGTACCATTGCCGCCGCATGGAGAACATTTTTTGTTTGGTCAGCGTTTTGAAAGTGTTAAAAGACGATATTCCAGACATCAATCCATCTCCTTTTTCTAAATTGGTTGTAAAACCTTCTGAATTACTCACACAATACAGTTCAGGAATGAGCTTATGAATCCGGGCCTCAGGTCAGCAGGTTATCGTGTCTTCCAAATCTTCAATTAAATATCATGCTCTTTGACTTAACAGAATGATAGCTGTTCCGTCATTTCTACCGGATCCCTTTCTTAATACTAACCTGTTTTAGGATCCGGTTACTGTATGTTATTTTGACCATATTTTAAATATTTTCGAAATAATGAATTCTATTATTTCCTCAGGCGCAGTCCGTTAAAAAGTAAATCCAGCATACCTTCAACAATGGAGGCTCCTTTAATAGAACCCTTTTGCAGAATCAGAAGCGGTTCCATCCCCTTTATGGCCGCAATAATGGAATCGCAGGCATTTTGAATATTTTTAACACGAAAAATGCCTTTGATACAACCCTCTGTCAAAATGTGATTGATCGTATTTTCTTCAAACAATTTAAACTTTTCACGTTCGTGCCGCACAAATGAATATTGATCAAGAAATTCATCCGTTAATGTTGAATAATAATTACTTAATTTTTGCAGAGCCGTCATCCTGGCGGTAATATATGTTGTTAATTTTTCAATAGGTGTTGTAACCCCGGATAAATCTGTCCAAATTTTCTGACGCAGCATTATGGAGTCACGATCGATAACAGCGCGATAAATCTCTTCTTTACTTCGGAAATAATAGTAGAGAGATGATTTCGCCATCTTTGCCCTCCCGGCGATTCCTTCCAGCGTCGTTTTCTGCCAGCCGAATCGTGAGATGAAACTGCCTGCGATTTCAACAATATGATTTCTTTTTTCGTCTCTGGTCATATTAAATAGTTTCGAATAAATAATAAATACGGTCGAAATTTAAACAAGTTTCCACAATTATTAAAACTAAATTATGAGTCACCGGTGGCTAATGAAAAACCCTGTGCAGATCAGATGGTCAGCTCAAATCCTAATATGTGGACATTGGTATAAACATTTTTCTCCCATTCGAGTGTAGCTTTAACGGGTTTTGTGTCTTCTTCAATCCTGAACCAGACTGTCTCACCGAGGTCCGGTGGAGAATCTCCCACATAAACCACTGCTAACCCCTTATGGCTTTTGTTCAGTGTCTGTACTACAATTTCCGAATCTTCATCTGTTGAATAAGAGATCAGATCATTTACCGGATACCGTATCCATTTTCTTTTATTTGTGTCCATGATGAAAATTTACAAAAGATTTAGCAATAATGCAGATAAATCTGTAGGCTGCCCGCGCTGTGGCCCAAATACAGACGGATGGATCCGTAGGCTGCCAGGTGATTAAGATCAGTCAAATTGGTTTTTAAATTCAGTAAATGCCTGGCCCAAAGCTGCCAGATCATTTTTCAGGGTGTCCAAGGCCTGTTCCAGATCCGAAAGACGCTGTTCAAACCCAGTTCCCGATGTCAGATTATTTTTTCTTGCATCAGGCTCCTCAAGCTCGATCTCGCCTCCCAGCAGATGCATATAGCGGGCTTCTTTTTGACCGGGTACCCTCGGAAGTAACTGTACATATTGATGCTCTGCCTTGCCGCTGAGTTGCTGCAGTCTCTCCCCAACTTCCGCAAGATCATCAAACTCATACAGGCGATGTGTTCTGCTTTTAAGTTCACCGGGAGTTTGTGGTCCCCGCAGCATCAAAACCGTCAGCAGAGAGAGATGAGCGTCGTTTACCTGCAAAAATTCCCGGAGCCGGTGTTTGAATTTCGGAACCCGGTTCTCACTTTTATGATACTGCAAAACCAGTTCCTTATGGATGAGGTTATTTATGACATCCATGACCTCTGATGCAGTATAGGATACAACGGGGTCACGACTCGTCTTCTGATTACAGGCATTCACCAGCGCATTCAGGGTCAAAGGGTAATATTCGGGGGTGGTGAGTTCTTTTTCCGCCAGGGATCCCAAAATCCGCAGCTCGGCAGGGTTCAGTTCGATCATATATTCAACCTCATAGTATTATAAAATCAGCTTGTTCAAGATAACTTGGTTCGTCGTTGTAAATAGTCGGTGCAAACAGTATAAAACTTAGCAACAAAAGGCAAACCCGAACAATAAAAATCCGGCGGCAACAGTAATTTAGAACATATTTAGAGGATATCACCTAATATGAAAGACTTTCAGCTTTGACAGTGAAAATATTCCTAACCTATTATCTTTACACTCCGTTACATTAATTGATTGCCATCCCCGAAAGCAGGTAAAATAACTTTCTATTAAGATATTTCAGTCAATTTAACGAGGATACGAATCATGAAACTGATCTTTCCATTTTTGCTGGCATTAACGCTGGCCAATGCAGCTCAAACTTCCCGTGATCATACCGGTTTCAAACTGCTCCACAGCAACGATGAAACTACTATTTTGGATTTCAAATCCCCTGCAATTACGCCGGTTGCAGATGGAGATTATATGCGGCTTAGCGGTACAGACTTACAATACACCTATGCCGAGGGATTGCCCCAATTACCTCAGTTCACGGCACTGTATCAAATTGATCCCTACAAAACATATCAGGTTGGTTACACAGTCATTGCCAGTCATACTCTCGAAAATATTGAGATATATCCCACACAAAGCCATCAGGACAGTGAGCGGACTCCTACCCTGACCAGGGATGATCGGGTCTATCAATCCTCATCTGCTTTCCCTGAAAGCAATCTGGTTGTATCCGACCCCATGATATTTCGCGAGACGGCCCTGATTGCCATCAACCTCATCTCATGCAGATATTATCCATCTGAAAAACGCCTGGAAGTATTCGATCGGGTACAGCTATCCGTCACTGAAAGCGGCAGTCGGAATGATCCGGATTTCACACCAATGCCCCGGTCGCGGACTTTTGAAGCATTTTATAAAAGCAACATAATCAACTATTCAGTAAATGGACGGACCGACGATTATCAGACACCGGCGATATTGTATATCTGCGGAGGAAATTCCGAAAATAATCCTTACACCCAAAGTTTGTTTGACTGGCGGCGTGAACGCGGATATATCGTTTATACCGCTTCAACCGGCGAAACAGGCAGCAGTGCATCCCAGATAAAAAATTATATTCAAAATGCCTATCAGACTTTTGACCCGCCGCCGGAATTTGTGGGTCTCATCGGTGATACCGGTGGATCATACAGCATTCCCACCTATCATGAGTCGTGGTCGGGTTATGGCGGCGAAGGAGATCTTCCCTATTCCCAACTTAGCGGCAATGATCTGTTACCTGAAGTGCTCCTTGGCAGAATATCAATCAACAACTCTACTGATCTTGCAAATGTAATCAACAAAACGATCAAATATGAAAAAGCAGCTTATATGGGCAGTAACTGGTTTGAAAAAACAGCCCTTGTGGGTGATCCTTCAAACTCCGGCATTTCCGTCGTTATTTCCAATGAATACATCGATAATATCGTAACAAATTTCGGTATGGAAGATGTCCGCCATAATTATTCCGGTTCTTTCGCCAGCTGGATGCAGAGTCAGCTGAATGAAGGGGTGCTCTATTTCAATTATCGCGGATATTACGGCGTCAGCGGCTTCGGAAGCGGAAACATCTCCAATGCGAACAACGGTTATAAAACACCTTTTGCTACATTTCTGACCTGCGGAACCGGCAGCTTTGACGGTACATCCCTGTCCGAGTCCTTCATTCGTGCCGGAACTGTGAGCAACCCCAAGGGCAGCGTGGCAGCTGTGGGGACGGCCACGTTGGGAACGCATACACTCATCAACAATATCATTGATATGGGAATCTATGACGGCATCTTTTCAGACGACCTGCATACGGCGGGCGCAGCTCTTGTCGCCGGAAAGCTGGCACTTTTAAATACCTATCCTTCCGACCCTGACCATAAAGTCAGTATTTTTTCACACTGGAACAATTTAATGGGAGATCCTGCACTCGAATTATGGACGGATACACCGGTGCTGTTTGCTCCTGACTTTCCGGAATCCATCGGTGCCGGCAGCAATTATTTTGACATCATCGCGGCAGACAATTCAGGCCAGCCCGTTGCAAATGCCCTGGTGACGATTACCTCGAATGACGAATCGATCTTTGAAAGTATTTATACGGATGATGACGGAATGGCAACCCTTCCGCTGGACCCGGATTTCACCGGTTATTTGAATCTGTGTATCACAAAGCGAAATTTCAAACCTTTTCTGACAGACATTTCCGTAACCGCTGCTGGACCTCAGATCAACCTGGCAGATGAAGATTTAGGGCTCGATGACAGTAACGGTAACGGAGATGGAATTGTCAATAATGGCGAGCAGATCACTATCACAATCCCGCTCTTCAATTACGGTACGGAGGAGGCCGCAAGTGTAAGCGCGATTTTAACGACCACTTCCGAACATGTTCTGATTGATGCCGCCGCCTTCGATTACGGTACATTAACCCCGGGTCAATCCGCCGACGGCAGCTTCACTTTCACAGTCGGACCTGATGCAGTTCAGGCTGAAGACCTCGGCTTAAGACTCGGATTGACCGACGCCTCCGGCCACAGCTGGTCAGCAGTCATCCCCGTAGATGTCCATGCGCCGCTGCTTGTAGTCACAGGCTATGGTTTTGCCGATAATACCATGCTCCACCCCGGTGCAACCGAAGAACTGTATATAATACTGGAAAACCAGGGTTCGGTGACTGCCACGGACATTACGGCAGCGCTTTCTACGACCAACAATCTGCTTGACATCTCCCCCACTCTGCTGACCTGGGAAACACTGCCCCCGGGAGTATCAGCCCAATCCGCCAACACGCTGGATATAACTGCTGATGGCGACATCATCAACGGTTCACTAATAACACTGGCGGCTGATATTCAGAGCCTTGAAGGGTACAACCGCACGGAAAATCCACAGATCCAGGTGGGAGTGACTCTGGTTACAGATCCGCTGGGACCGGACGACCACGGTTACTATATTTATGATTCCGGGGACAGCGCCTATGATCTGAGCCACCCCTATGTCTGGCAGGAAATCGATCCTGACCTCGGCGGCAGCGGTGTGAGCTTAAATATGACCGATAACGGTAACGGTCACCCCACGAGTCAGCATTCCGTGACCTTATCATTGCCTTTTCAATTCACTTTTTACGGCGTTAACTACACTTCTGTTTCAGTTAGTACAAACGGCTGGATAGCTTTTGGGGAATCCGATCTGGAATCTTTCCGGAATTACCCCATCCCGGGTGCTGGCGGGCCCTCGCCCATGGTTGCCGCCTTCTGGGATGATCTCACTACCGATAACGGCGGTCAGGTCTATAAATACATTGATGCCGCCGAAGGCACAGTGACAATCGAATGGTCACAAATGCGTACTTACGATCAGGGCAGTATTGAAACCTTTGAGATCATTCTGTATAATTCCTTCACTCCGAGCGGTGATGACGAGATCCTGATTCAATACAAAGATTTCAACAATACCTCCATCGGTGATATTCAGAATGGCGGCATAAATCACGGTGCGCACAGCACGATCGGTATCGAAAATCATCTCGGTAACGATGGCCTTCAATACAGCTTTGATAACCACTACCCCACTGCCGCCATGATGCTTCAGGATGAAACCACCCTGTTCATTACTACCCGGCTGCCTGAAATACTCCCCATGCCGGTTCTGGATTATTCTGCTGATGAGCTCGATTTTACGCTCGAACAGGACGCCGTTTCAAGCGGCACTATTGAGGTCTCGAATGCAGGGGAAGAAGGTTCACTGCTCTACTACAATGTGTCAAAATCGGCCTTCCCCGTTCCCTCGGGAATGACGGATACATTCGGACACAGCTGGTCGGACACCGATCTCGACTCAGATATGGCCGTAGAATGGATTGATATCGACGGCATCGGAACACAGCTCTCCTTTGAACATAACGATCATGCCGCCGACCCCATTGACATCGGATTTGCATTCCCCTTCTACGGAACCGACTACACCCAGTGCATCATCAGCGCCAACGGCTGGATCGGATTCGGGGAAGATAATACCGACTGGCATAATTACGGTTTGCCCGATTCGAATTCACCCCACCCGGCTATTTGCCCCTTTTATGACGATTTGAACCCCGTAAATGACGGGGACACACCTGACATGGCCGGCAATGTATATTATCACACTGACGGAGAGCGCCTCGTCGTCTGGTTTGACCATGTAGCCCATTGGAATGGCGAGATATCAGGCAATTATAATTTCCAGGCCGTGCTGTATGCCTCGGGAGAGATCCATTTTAATTACTCCGAACTCACCGGCACCCTCAATCGTTGCACGGTGGGAATTCAGAACGCTGCCGCGGATGACGGATTGCAGCTGGCCTTTGACAGCGAGTATCTGCACGAAAATTTATCCGTCCGGTTCAGGGAAATGCCGTCCTGGCTGAACCTCTCAACCTCCGCAGGGAGTCTGAACGGTGAAATTGAGCAGGGCAGTTCGGAATTTCTATATGTGGATGTTTCCTCTGCAGGTCTGTCACTCGGGGATTATGCGGCTTATGTAACCCTCAATACGAATGCCCAGCCCAAAGTAGTCTGGCCCGTGACCCTCTCGGTGGTTGAAAATGCTCCCAATCTTCCCGGAGATGTGAATGGAGATCAGACCCTTAATATTCTGGATGTCGTGGCAGTGGTGGGTTTCGTGGTCGGGGAAACCGATCCGACCGAGGAGCAGTTCTGGGCTGCCGATCTAAACCAGGACGGTGAAATAAACGTTGTGGATATCGTTCTCCTGGTAAACATGATCCTGAATGAATTTTAATCTGAAGACGGAAAATATCCTGTACAAGCTCCCGGTGCTGAAACAGACAAGAGTCTCAAGAAGCGAAGCATTGGAAATCAAAACGGTTTACGCCATGCTGGAGATTTTTTGCTGGGCTCATCATCCTCACGATCAGCAATTGTGTACAGCCTGTTTCGATATCTATAAGTACGCTGTTGACAGGATTTTACGCTGTCCCGTCAGGATGACGAAACCGCCCTGTGAAATGTGCAAAATTCACTGTTACAAACCCGATTTGCGGGATTCCGTAAAAGTCGTCATGCGCTTTGCGGGTCCCCGGATGCTCTACCGTCATCCTCTGCTGGCTGCACGTCACCTGATTGCCAGGTATCGATTTACTTACCTCACCTCGCAAGCCTGAAAAATAATACGAAATTATTTCTCTGATCAGGAGATTTGTATTTTGGGGTTGCGTGGCGCCACAGACTGCCGGGAACTATAATCTGTCCCGCAGCTCTGCAGAGTACTAAATAATTAATTTGTCGAATCTGATATTTCCCAATAGGTGATATTCCCTAATTTTCGCTCAAATTTACCTACAATTTCTATCGGATTAATGGATGAAACTTATATACCTAATTTTACTATCCGGCATACTTGCGGCAGCTGATGTTATCAACTGCAACGATGCTATGGATTTTGCCCTGAAACATAATCCCACTGTGCTGCAGAGCGAGGCGGGTAAACAGGCAGCTGCCTTTTCACTCTGGTCGGCAAGCTCGGCCCATCTGCCGAAAGCGACTTTCGGATTTACCAATATTTGGAATGACCGTGAGATATTATTTCCCGTTGACTCAAATATTGTGGCGGTCATTCAACCAAAATCCCAGTGGCAGAAAAGTGTGGATATAACCCTGCCCCTGTTTACAGGAGGCTCACTGACCAGCAGTACGGCCATTTCCTATTACAGCAATCTGGTCGCGCGGCTGTCGTATGAAGAAACCCGCCAGGCTGTCCGTTACCAAACGCTTGAAGCCTATTATAATTTGTTGAAAATGCAGCGAATTCTGGAGGTCACTTCATCCGCAAAAGAGCTTGTGGATGAGAATATCAGGATGATAGAGAAGATGTATGCTCTGGGCATGGTCCAGAAAAAAGATCTGCTGCAGGCCCGTGTGAGTTCAGCCGAGATTCGCCAGCAGATCCTGCAGGCCCGGCAGGGTGAACGTCTGAGCCGTATCAGTTTGAATCTGACAATGGGAAAGCCTCTGGATGAGGAATATGAACTTGACGACGCCCTGGCTGAACCGGTACTGGATATCCCTCTTAAGGAACTCCTTTCCCACGCACTTGACAATCGTTCAGAATTCCGCTCGGCGCAACTCGGAGAAAAAATCGCCAGGTGGGGAGTTCGTGCCAACCAGGGAGCCTTGTTGCCGGGCGTGGCTGGCATCTTTCACTGGCAGCAGGATTCGGAACCCAATATTTTTTCGGGCAATGAATCATGGCGGGCCATGCTGAATGTCTCTTTTGATTTACCCTTCGGGTTATCTAATGTCGCCAAAGTGGGTGAGGCGAAGGCACAGCACCGACAGACCCGCTATGCTTTGAAACAGGCCGAGGACGGCATCAAAATGGAAGTTGAAGCCAATTATCTGCAGTATCAGCTTTTGCAGGAATCCCTCGATCTTGCAGAGGAACAGCTCACTGCTGCGGAAGAAAATTATCAAGCCCTGAAAGCCGGCTACGAAAATGGCGAAAGCACTCAATTGGAATTGATCGCTGCACGGAATTCCCTGCTCAGTGCCCGGACAAATCTGATCAACACAAAAATAGATCATTACATCAGTTATAACAAATTGATGTACAGTTGCGGTTACCCTTTCGGCAACTGAAGCAACAGGAAGACACATCATGAATGAGGTTAAGGTGAAATTAGAAATTTTATTGGCCATAGGTTTAGCAGTACTGCTCCTGCCAGGCTGTAATAAATCAAAAGATAGTACAGAAGAGAAATCCGTCCCGGCGGTGGAAGTGCTTAAAGTCTCCAGTGAGCTGACCCGAAGGTATCAGGAGTTTTCCGGAGTTCTCGAGCCCGTCGCCGTAATTCAGATTTTTCCCGAGGCAGTGGGTAAGATCTCGGAAATCTATCGCAAGGAAGGCGCCTCAGTCCTGGCAGGTGAACCCCTGGCAAAGATTGATCAGACAGATTATCTGCTGGCCCTGGATCAGGCCCAATCCGCGCTGGATCTTGCCTCGGCCAATTTAAAAAATGCACAGGCAAATCTGGAACGGCAGCAACAATTGCAGCAGGAAGGTTTCAGCAGTGAAGCCGCTCTGGAAGGGGTCACGACAGCCTTTGAGATTGCCAACGCCCAATACGCCCAAGCTAAAACCGTCTACAGTATGGCGCAACGGCAGCTGGAACATACTACTATCACGGCTCCAATCGACGGTTACATCAACGCCAGGTATATCGAAAAAGGTCAGTTCGCCTTGAATTCCGCACCGGCATACAGCCTGCAGAATCTGGACAAACTCAAGATAATGCTGGCCGTCAGCGAAGACCTCATCGCAGAAATTACAGCCCGGGATGAAGTTGAAATTCTTTTTTCAAACGATACTGCCGGACAGGTTGCCGGCGAGATCGTGTTCGCGGGGAAATCGCCTGATCCAACCGGCAGCTACCCTCTGAAAATTGAAGTAGATAATAAAAATCATGCTTTGCTGGCAGGTAAGTCAGTGGTGGTCAGAATCTTTTCAGCCAACCCTTCCAGGGAGGTTGTAATACCCGGTAAGGCTCTCTTAAGAAGGGCAGGCAGATGGTCTGCATTTGTGGTTGAAGCGGGAGTTGCCGAGGAAAGAACCATCATTCCGGCTAATCGGATTCACGACAGAATGATCATCGATGACGGAATCAGAAACGGTGATCTTCTGGTGGTAACAGGTCAGGATTATTGTAAATCAGGTGAAGAGGTCAACATCGTGAAGATCTGGCAGTCCCTGGATGAAAGCTTGCAGACCGATTGACCCGTGGGCCGAAAATCCATTTATTTTCCTCTAAATAATTTAGGTTTTACTCTATGAACTTAATCCGATTTTTCCTGCGAAACTGGCGGGTGGTGATCCTGATTCTCGTTGTAATGCCCATTCTCACCGGAATTCAGGCTTTGCGGACCATGCCCAAAGAATTGAATCCCGATATCTCCATTCCCATTGCCCTTGTGATCGTGCCCTATCCCGGATCTTCCCCGAATCAGGTCGAATCCCTGATCACCACCAAACTGGAAGATAAATTAAAAGGGCTGAACGACGTGGATTTCATAACCTCCACCAGTGCACAGGGTTCGGCCAGCATCGGTGTCAACTTTATTGTAGGCGCCGATATTGATGAGAAGATACGCGATGTCCGTGAAGCTGTAGCCGATGCGGAGTCTGAACTGCCGGATGACATTTTGGACCCCATGATCCTCGAATTGAATTTCAGTGAAACTCCCATACTGGTAATCTCCTTCAGCGGCTCGGATTATGTGGGCCTCACCAAAACGGCAAAACGCCTGCAGGCAGATATCGAGAATATAAAAGATGTACTCAGCTGCGACATTGTCGGCGGTGTGGAACGGCAGTTCAATGTCTCAGTCGATCCCGCAACTCTCGAAAAATACCATCTCACATTGAATGCCATTGTGGGTCTCATCGCCAGCGGGAATCTTGAGATTCCCGGTGGTACTCTGGAACTGGCCGGAGACAAATATGTCACCCAGATCAAAGGTAAAATCAGTGATATCGATGAATTGGGAGACCTGGCAATCTCCGGGCTGGGCGGCAGTGTGATCCACTTGCGCGATATTGCCGAAATTGTTGACGGAAGAAAAGACCCGGACAGCTATGCCCGCATTAACCTTGAACCTGCCGTCACACTGGCCATCAAAAAGCGCCAGGGAACAAATACTCTGGAAATCACGAAAAATGTCCTTAACTATCTCGAAAGTGCAAAAAGCTGGCTGCCTGCAGGAAGTTCCTTTGCCGTGACAGGCGACCAGGCCAAATGGATAGGAAAATCTTTGGACCAGCTGAGTACCTCCGGACTTCAGGGCCTGGTTCTGGTAATCCTAATGTTATATTTATTCCTCGGACTGCGAAACGCCGCTATCGCTTCCACGGTACTGCCCCTGACTATACTGATAGCCTTCAGCCTGTTATGGATGTACGACATCTCAATGAACTCTATCACTCTGTTTTCTCTCGTGCTGGTGATTGGTATGATCGTGGACAATGCGATTGTAGTAGTTGAAAATATTTATCGTCACCATGGGATCTGGAAAAAACGCTATATTGCAGCTCTGGCAATGGGGCTCTCAACAGATTGGGATGAGCTCAGGGCAAATGCGCTGCGCCTCGATGCGGCGACGGATGAACAGCTTTTATCGGTTGAGAAAAGTAAAATACCGAACTTGCGGATCCGCTCTTATGCGGCGGCTTTTGGAACTCAGGAAGTGGCCTTGCCGATCTTAACCTCAACGCTTACCACCGTGGCAGCCTTTATGCCCATGCTGATAATGCCGGGGACTATGGGTGATTTCTTAAAATACATTCCCATCACCGTTTCACTCTCGCTGATGGCATCCTTTCTGGTGGGATTGGTAGTTAATCCCACCATCAGTTCACGGATCATGCGTTCTCCGATCACTCTTAAAAGTCGTCAAAAACTAAACATCGGGGTTCGTCTGACCGCAACGATCCGCAATTTATACGAACCCGTCCTGCGTTATGCCCTGTCGCACCGCAAACGTTTTTTGTTTGCCCTGATCCCCTATGTATTC
Source organism: Fidelibacterota bacterium (assembly GCA_024277615.1). Lineage (GTDB taxonomy): Bacteria > Fidelibacterota > Marinisomatia > SCGC-AAA003-L08 > JACNLC01 > JAADGM01. Next base: position 59,025 of record JAJRUW010000015.1, read on the forward strand.
GGCGCCATTGCGCTAATCGGAACGGGCATTGTCCCCATTGAACTATTCCCGCCTGACGATGTGGGTCAGTTAATGGTAAATATCAAAACACCAGTCGGTTCGGATTTAAGCACAACCGACCGCATCAGCGCCCAGGTGGAGGCGAAACTTGCCGCAGAAAAATATAAACCCTATTTCCAGGCTTTTGTCTCAAGTATCGGCGGGGGCGGCCCCTCTTCTTTCGATTTTTCAATCGGTACCGCCGATAATTTCGCCCAGATCATCATTGACCTGGTGGATGAGGATGACCGGGATAAATCGTCGGACGAACTTTTGGATATGATCCGTGAGGATGTCAGAGATATTGCGGGCGGTGAGGTTGAACCCAAGCAAATTGCCGGAGGACCGCCCTCGGATGCCCCGGTTGGTCTAAAGATCATCGGACCGGATTTTGATATTCTGCGACAATTATCGCAACAGGTACAGGACAGTCTGCAGACCATCACCGGAGCCATCGATATAAAAGATGACCTGGAGGAGGGATCGCCGGAGATCAGTTTTGAAATCGACCGGGAAAAAGCAGCGCGCTATAACCTCGGGGCTGCTGACATAATCGGGACTGTCAGAACGGCCATCAACGGCACGGAAGCCACCACGGTCAGGTTGGACGATGAAGATATCAAAATCGTCGTGAGGCTGGCCGAAAAATACCGGGATTCAGTGGAAGATCTGGGCAAGATCGCTATCGTGAACCGCCTTAACCAGCAGGTACTGCTCAGCCAGGTGGCGGATATCCATGTGGGCCGGGGCATGTCTGCCATCCGCCATTACGACGGTGATCGGGTAGTGAGGATCTCCGCCAACAACCAGCCCGGTGTTTCAGCCGTAGAGATCACCAAAAAATTACGCCGTTCCCTCGATAAACTCGCCCTGCCAACGGGATATAAGTTTAACTATACGGGAGATTTTGAGCAATTTGCCGAATCATTTGTCGCGCTGGCAAAGGCCTTCGTCATTGCCGCATTGTTGATCTATTTGCTCATGGTGGCACAATTCCATTCATTCACACAACCCTTCACCATTATGCTCACTATACCTTTGGGAATTTTCGGAGCCATTTACGGCCTGCTCCTGGGCGGCCAGCCCTTTGCTCTGGTGGCGCTCATTGCCATAGTGGGGTTATCCGGAGTAGTTGTGAACATATCCATCATTCTCATCGATTATATCAACAAGCTCAACTCCGGGGGCATGCCACTGAATGAGGCCATCATACAGGCGAGCCTGGTGCGCATCAGGCCCATTTTGCTGACAACTTTCACAACTATTATAGGACTGCTGCCTTTAACCTATGCCGAAAAAGGCTGGCAGCCCATGGGGTTCTCTTTCATTTTCGGATTGGGCTTCGCCATGCCCCTGACCCTGATCATCATTCCCATCGTCCATTCGTATATCGAGGGTTTCAGGTCCGGAAATAAGGCGAAAGGTTAACGGCCGGTCAAACCCCCATTTTATCCCAGCTGACATTTTCACGGACCAGCTCCGTCCACAGGGCGATTTTGTCATTATCTTCGGCACTCAGCAGCGGCACACTCTGATCAATTTTTTTGGCAATCCGGTAAGTATCGCCCTGGGCCAGCAGAAGGGGGATATTCCTGCCGGCCGCTTTGGCAATGATATTGGGTGGCGGGAGGATGCTATTGGTGAGCACCACTCCCACGCAATCTGTGTCGATAGCGGCGAGGATCATGTCGCTGCGGTCGCCACTGGTAATGACGATTTTATCTTTTATCTGAAATTGACGCATTCGCAGTACTGCATCGGCGGACATGGCGCCGACAAAGATCTCCTCCACCGTTCTGTGCAGCCCGCCAGCCCCGGAGAGGATTTTGGCAGACAAAATTTCCGCAATAAATCCTGTAGTGGGCCGGATGAGTTCTTTGCGGTAGGGAATGATCCCCAGAATGTTCAGACGCAGCGCAGCGAGTTTTGCCGAATATAAACTATCGAATTTTTCCACATCTTTGATCCGATTGATGATCACACCGCCGAAATCAACACCCTCAAGGTCCACATTTTTCTGCAGGAAAGTGAGGTCGTCCATGACCTTATCGTGATTGCCGTGAGTGACGACAATCAGCGTACCGCCAAGGGCTTTGGCCATGGCTATGGCATCAAGCTGTACGGACATACCGAAATTGATATTATTACCGCTCTCAACCAGCAGGACCTGCTTTGTTTCCCCCACGGCAGATACAATTTCCGCCAGCTTTGCCGTACAGCCTGCCCCGTCCTGAAATAAATAGCGCAGTTTTGAATGGTCGAATCCCAGACTCAAATTTTCCTTCGGTATCCGGATGCTGAACAATTTAGTGAACATATCCACGTCAAAATCCCAGAGTTTTTTTTCATGATAGACCAACCGGTCGCCAAAGGGTTTGCAGTACCCCAGAGGCTTGGCCCATACTTTACCGAGCCCTGCCATGATACCGGTTTTGCCAGCATCTCTCCGCAATGATGTAAAAACGAATTTCTTCATGCCTTTTTCCTTTCTGGTTCTGATAACAATACGCGTACATCCACAGCTTTCACACCCTGGTCCCGCTCATATACGATCATGGGATTGATCTCAATATCCGAAATATCCCTGCAATTCAGCAGGATTGAGCCCACTTTGTTAATACAATCTTTGATGCCCTCTATATCTTTACGGCGCTCACCTCTGACACCCAGCAGCAGCGGGTATGAACGGATCTCTTTCACCATCAGACTGACATCTATCTCCCGCAAGGGCAGCGCCCGGAATGAGACATCCTGCATGACTTCCACATAGATCCCGCCCAGGCCGAACATGATCACAGGCCCGAAAGACCCGTCCCGTTTAGCCCCCACGATGATCTCCGTGCCGGATTTAACCTGCTCGACAACTTCAATGCCCTCGATTACAGCATTTCGTTTGTGTGCCTTGCAATTGTGGATAATGGCCTGGTAGGCATCCGCCACCTCGTGCCCGTTCTCAAGGTTCAGCAGTACACCTCCCACATCACTTTTATGCAGGATATCCCGTGAAACCACCTTCATAACTACCGGATAGCCGATCTCCTCTGCCCTGGCCACTGCCTCATCGATGCACTTTGTTACGGCTGAGCGGGGACCCGGCAGTCCCACTGCCTCCAGCAGGGCCTGTCCCTCGTGAGCCAGCAGAAAAGAACGCTGCTCGGCCCGGGCCGTTCTGATAAGGCGTGTGATTTCAGCATAGTGGATAGCGGCATTTTTAACCGGCGGGCTATCCGTCATCACGGCAGTATAGTGGCGGAATAAAGCACCCAGGGGTGAAACGGACTCATATACATCTCTAAAGATGGGTATATTTTCCCTGCTTAGCCTGCTGATGGCGGATTCGGCCAGTTCACCTCCGAAAAGCGAAAAAATGACCGGCTTACCACTTTGCCGATAGGCCGAATAAACCTGTCGGATCATACTCGTCAGTTCGTCCGATGTCATGCGGGCGGTTTCGCAGTACAGAGAGATCACGGCGTGGATATGCTCATCTTTAAGGGCCGAAGTCAAAGCGGTGATATATTCCTGCGTAGTAGCCTCTCCGGTGAGATCGACGGGGTTTTTAGTAGAGCCGAAACCGTGGGTAACTTCGCCGAAAACGGTCTTCAGGTGAGTTTTATCCTCATACAGTTTCACCTGGTATTTTTCACAGGCATCGGTAGCCAGCACGCCCACACCGCCGCCGTTGGTAATGATGACGGTATTGCGTCCTGCCGGCAGAGGTGTTGTGGAGAGAAATTTACACCAGTCCAGCGCCTCCTGAATACTCTCGGAGCGCAACACCCCGCATTGCTGCATGATGGCATCGAATATTTGATCGGACCCGGCCAGGGAGCCCGTGTGGGATGCTGCGGCAATGGCCCCCCGTTTAGAACGCCCCGATTTGATCACGACAACGGGTTTAATGCGCGTAGCCCGCTTGAGCATTTCCACCAGGCGCTCTCCGTGCTGCACACCCTCAATATACATGAGAATGCTGCGTGTATCACGATGTTCGATGAGATACTCCAGCAGGTCTGCCTCATCGATATCGGACTTATTGCCCACCGAAATGATTGCTGACAAACCGATATTCTGGATGGCAGTTTTACCGATCATGGCTACACCCAGGGCACCGCTCTGTGTGATGATGGCAACATTGCCGGGTTTGATATCTCCGGGACCAAAAGTAGCATTCAGGGAAACTGCCGAGGAATAATGGCCGAAGATATTGGGACCCAGAACCCGCATACCGTGTTCTCTGGCAAAACCCGTAATTTTTTGTTCTTCCGCGAGATTACCAATTTCAGAGAATCCCGAACTGATGATCGAGAGAAATTTTACTGTTTTTTTTGCACACTGCCGCACCGCTTGATAGACGAACTTTGCCGGAATGGCGATAATGACCACATCTATGATGCCGTCAATATCTACCAGGTCGCAATATGCGGGCAGACCGCCGATCTCACCGCCGGCCGGGTTTACAGGGTAAATCCGGCCCTGATAACCGCTGTGGCGGATATTATTGAGGATCATCCCACCGATCTTGCCGGGTTTGTCGGATGCACCCACAATGGCGATTCCGCGGGGCTCGAATAAATATTTTATCTCTCGTGAAGTCATCCTGGCTTTCCCTGTATGGTTGAAGCTTTCATTATCCCTACCGAATTAAATGAGTCTGTCTGTCTGCCGTTTTTTGGGTCCAATGAATTAAATTGCTGTAAAATCCGGAAATGAAATTTACACCTGCATGAAAATAAGCTCTTGATAAAAAAGTTAATGTAATACATGAATCTATCATGAATAATTAACAGACAGGAAATCGTTGTCTTGTTTGGGATTTGTGATTTAATATCAGTCAAATAATTTTTCAATAATCATGATTATTGAATTTTTCTCAAAACTGTCAGTTAAAGTCGAACTTTTACCTTATAAATCCTGAAAGAGAAATCATTTATGGAAAATTTAAATATTGCGGTCCTGATCGATGGTGACAATATCCCCTCTGCCTATGTTAAAGAAATGATGGAAGAGATAGCTAAATATGGCAACCCGACTATCAAAAGAATTTATGGGGACTGGACAAAGCCCAATTTATCAAAATGGAAGCATATCCTGCTGGAGAATGCGATCACTCCAATTCAGCAATATGCCTATACGACAGGCAAAAATGCCACGGACTCGGCAATGATAATTGATGCGATGGACATTTTGTATTCCCGGAAAGTGAATGGATTCTGCCTTGTATCAAGCGATAGTGATTTTACGAGACTTGCAACCCGTCTGCGTGAGGCGGGGTTACAGGTGATCGGGATAGGTGAGAAAAAAACACCCAATCCGTTTATTGTAGCCTGTGATAAATTTATTTACATTGAAATCCTTAAGCATCAATCTTCGGAAAATGAACCCGAAATTTCTGAAAAGAAAACCCTCCTAAAAGAGAGCTTTGACAGACTGAATTCGAAAGTGATAAAGCTCATAACTACCACGGTTTTAGATGTAGGTGACGAGGACGGATGGGCTTTTCTGGGAGAAGTGGGCAGTCTCATCCAGAAGAAGATGCCGAATTTCGATCCCAGAAATTATGGCTTCCAAAAATTGACACCGCTGATAAAATCAATTGGTAAATTTGAAATCGAACAAAGAGAAAGCCCCCGGGGTCGTCAAAAATTGATTTATGTTAAGCTTAAAAAAGCAACCCACCAAAAATAGCCCGGGGTTTTGTTGACCATTACCATTAATGTATCGGACACATACAATGAGTAAATTTTCATAATGCGTTATATGAAAATTGCCATGAAAGAAATTATTGAAAAATATAAAAGCCTATTAATTCAAAAAAGATTTAGTGCTAATACTCAGAGAATTTATTGTCATTATTTTGGTGACTTCATCAATTACTTCAATGGTACAAATATTGACGATATTACAAAAGAAGAAATAAATAATTACATATTAAGTTTGATCAAGAACAATAAAATCTCGATTAGCCAACAGAACCAGAGAATTAATGCAATTAAATTTTATTATGAAAAAGTACTTGGAAGAGAAAAACAGTATTATGAATTTCACCGACCAATCAAAGAACATAAATTACCAAAAGTATTAAGCAAAAATGAATTAAAACAGATTTTAAATTCCTGCAGTAATATTAAACACAGATGTATTTTAATGTTAATATATTCAGCAGGGCTAAGACGAAGTGAGTTGTTGAATCTCACGGTGTCTGATATTGATTCAGAGCGGATGGTTATAAATATCAGAGTAGCAAAGGGGATGAAGGATAGAATTTCCCTGTTATCAGATAATTTACTTCAACTTTTGAGAATTTATTACAAAGAATATAAACCGAAAAAATATCTTTTTGAGGGACAAAGTGGTGGGAAATATTCACCGACAAGTGTTGCAAACATCCTCAAAAAAGCAGCCATAAAAGCAGGGATTAAGAAAGCAGTGACTCCGCATATGCTCAGACATAGTTTTGCAACCCACCTGCTTGAGCAGGGCACGGATTTGAGATATATTCAACAGTTATTTGGGCATAAAAGTTCTAAAACAACTGAAATTTATACACATATATCAAAAAGAGCAATTGATAAGATTAAAAATCCGGTCGATGATTTTTTTGAATAAAGTGAAATGAAAATGATAAAGAAGAAATATCAACAATTGTTGTTACATGCCCAATTGGGTGGCATAACAACAATAGGTGATACACAAACGTTAGGGGCAATTAAATAGAAACAAATAACATAAAAGGATTTTGTATGACATTAGAAGAATTTAAAACCAAGTTTGAAGAATTGAGAAATAAAGGTTTCGTTAAATCACT
>JAJRUW010000016.1 GCA_024277615.1 Fidelibacterota bacterium
CTTCACCTTTGTAATAATTGCTCAAAAAGCGTACCATGAAAGTGGACCGATTAAATGTGAAAGGTCATTTTTCTTTTTTACATTTTCCTGTAAATATGGAATATTCCTGAAGTTGGTTATCCCAAAGGTCCAGAACATTCCGGATAAACCTATTATCTCTTGCCGGAATCTCAGGTTTTACGCTGCCGCTGGCTTCAGGGACCTGGCGGGAAACAACAATGCTTACTGATTATTTTGAGGCGGTTGATGGGCGATAAGGACGACAATTTCAAACTGGACCAATCGGCCCAGGATCTATTTAACCAGCTGGAAGGTATAGATGATACTCTCCGGGTCGGTGAGTCCGGAGTATCACAGTCATCGCTTGTTGACCTCCTTAACAGGCAGACCAAGATGCTTGATCATTATCGAATACTGCTCGCCGATGCCACATGCCTGTTTGCCGGAATTCTCAAAAGCAGTTATTCAGCTACGACTTCGCAGGTGATTGATCAAAAAATCCAGGCCTTTCTTGCAACTCTGAAAAAAATTGCGGAGTTTCCGAAATTCAAACATAAGATATATTGTCGCCTCCGCGGACAGCAATACACCTCAAGCCAGTCAGGTTCCGAAACCTATGACTATGAGTTGTCGTTCAACAACATTCGTCTCGACTATCAGATGGCTCAGGTCGTTGAAGAGAGGGAAAAGACACAGGGCAAAGGTCTTTATACAAAGTTGATGGATGCTTTTCAATCCTTGAACTCGATGAATATCTTTAACTTCTCTATAGATACAGGTGGTGGTGAAAAAGAAGATTACCAGAAGCTGGAGTCAAACCTCCGGCTCCTGATCAAATTTTATAAAAACCCTGACCAGGAAGGATTTGTTGTCCTGGACGAGTATGGTCAGTCCAACAGCAATCTGACCTTGATGGCGGCAATGAACAAAGTAAAACCCATCGCCCTCCAGAACCTGGTCGACAAGGTAAAGCCCATGATCCTTGGTCCCTCTCCGGATAAGGGCCTTGCGCTCTTCGCAACGGTTTATGATGCGATATTCGCGTCCTTGCATCGGCGCAAGGACCTCAAGAAGATCCCGATTGAGGTTAATAACGCCCAATTGCTTATGGAAAATCTGCACACCGACCCTAAACGCTCAACCGTGGTCGTCCAGATCTCCCGACTGGTGCTGGCAAAGTACGGCAGCAGTCCCCGTATGGCCTCAGAGGTTATCAACAGTATCAACAGTGCCGGTTATATTAATATCCGTCCGGAAGTAGTGGGCAATCGATTGACCAGTGCTTCAGGCTTTCTGGAACTTGCCGAACGAACTGATAATCAGGAAGACTTACAGAGCGAAGCACTGCGCAACATTGAGAAAGGTCTGGATCATCTGCCTGATGAAATATACGACAATATGTCCATCACAGGTTCAGAGGCCAGTACTTTCAACACTGAGGGCCAGGAAACAAAATTTCTTCTGCATGAGAAGATCCTGGATTTTCTCAGTTTTTTTATCCGCAGGTCTTCGATCAAAAAAAAGGTGCAGGATATTGCTAATAAAAATGTCTGGTTTGACGATGATGACTATGCGGTTATTGCCAAGAATTTCTCGATCTCCCAAGAAGATGCTGTTCATTTAATCCGTCTGCTTCGTGATTGTTTTGATTATAACGGCAATTTCCGCCGGATCTTCTTTGAAAAGAACATCCAGGGTTTTGTCAGCTGCGGCAGCAAAGTTTTTGAGTTTCTCTGGCATTACCTCAAAGAGCTTCCCTTAAGAAATGATCGTGTCGCCTTTCTGAATGCGCTTCAATCCCTGGTCGCCCAGCTCGAGCAGCCGGAACTGGCACTCAACATACTCCTTTCCGATATATTTGACCGTTCGGCAATAAATGTAAAATTCTCTGATCGCAATGCCTTTATTCTGGCAACAGCCCTGCTGTGCTCCAGTAGATCTCAGGGAAGAAGTCATATTGAGCTTACTCCCGAAGATGTCCTGCAGGCCAAGGACAATCTTAACCTGGACACAATTGCTCTAGTTCTGGATTTTTTTGAGAGCCACAATGAAGATATCACCCAGAAATTCCGACAGATTACTGAAATTCTGCTGAAATCATCGGCCAAGGAAAATTTTGCAGAAAATGAAATGCAACCCCGTTTTCTCCTCTATCTGATCCGCGAGATGGTGATTTTTTTCGCCCTGATCGGTGGCAAATCGGCCCACACCATCATCCGTGGGGTTGTTCTGGAGTTCGGCGATCCCTTCTCGGCGTATTACAGGGAAATGAAAAACAAGGAAAACCTGCGGCATTCACTGCAGCTTCTCCAGATAGCTGCCCGCAGTTTACGAAGGTTTGCGGTATCTCAGGATATAAACCTTCTGGGGGAAATTGTCAGTAACGAAGATGCTTTTATTCAACTCTATGATGAACCGGATCCACTCAATCATGTCCAGCGGGTGATGGACAAAATCAGAAATAGCAACTGATTCCCTGGTCGATCAGTTACACCATTTACCTTCCCATCAGCTCGTACACCTTCATATCAGCTATCGTTTTATCGATCTCTCTGGTTTCCAGAGGACTCTGGACAGCCCGGATAGTGCTTTCGGACACGAGAATCCCATTGGGTATAGACTTGGTCATATCCTGCAGCCGGAAGACATTATTTACGGAATCCCCGATAACCGTATAATCCATTTTCATGTCAAAACCGATATTCCCCACCACCACCTCGCCGGTAAAGATACTGACCCCGATGTTGACCGGATCATCTAAGATCGCCTTCAGGTAATCTTCATTTAACGACTCGATGGCGAACTGCATTTCAAGTGCAGCAGAAACAGCGTTCTCTGCGTCCATTACCGTTGAGACCGGAGCACCGAACAAGGCAAGAAAGCCGTCGCCGAGATATTTATCGACAATGCCATGATGTTTAAAAACGATGGTGCCCATAATTGAGAAAAACTGGTTCAGCAGGGCGACACTTTTGACCGGACCGATTCTTCTAGTGAGCATCGAGAAGTTACGTATATCCAGATTGAGCAGAGTGATAGTCTTGAACTCATCAATAATCTTCCGGTTGACAGTCGTCCCGTGGGTGATTTTGTCGATCACCTCTTTAGGAACGAATTTCTGGAATACACCCCGGATCCCCCTTTCCTGTTCCGCCATTGAAACAGTTTCTTTGTAAAGACGGGCATTTTCCATGGCAATGCTTACCGAGGTTGCGATTGATTGCAGAAGATCCTTGTCTCCTTCTGTAAAATTTCCATCCAGCTTGTTAAGAACCTCGATTACCCCGATCACCCTGCCTTGTGAAATCATCGGCACACACAGGACAGACCGGGTTTTAAACCCGGTTGACCTGTCTATTTCAGGGTAATAATAGTTTGAGTTAACAGCATCATTTTCAATGATCGACTCGCCGAGGGCGGCAACTGCTCCTGAAATCCCCTGGCCCAACTGCAGGCGGAATTCTTTCAGCCGGACAGCATCGATTTCAAAGGAAACGGCAAATTCAAGCTGATCACCTTTGACAAGAGACAGGGTTCCGGCCTCAACATTCATCATGGTCCGAATCATGTCCATGGTATATTTGAGGACCTTGTTCATATCAAAGGTTGAACTGGCAAGTGCGCTGCCGATCTGTTTGATTGCCTCCAGTTCCTGACTCCTCTTGACGACTGAGGTTGCCAGTCGACTTTTATCAATGGTAAAGGAAACAATGTTGGCAATTGAACCACTCAGTCCGTGACACTCATGAAATGGTTTACTGTCCTTGGCATAAAAAATTATGCTGCCGTTCACATCGCCGCGTACCGTTAAAGGGACGATAAAACACGATTTCAGACCGTGATTAACAAACAGTTTTTTGTCCATGCCAAGTGCCTCCGGATCTATTACATCTATTATCCGGCTGGACCCCTGGTTAATGGATTTTTCAATCATCCCTCCCTTGATAGTGAACGTATCGCCAATGGATATGTCAGAAATTTTACTGGAAATGATATCAACGACAGAGAGGTATTCGTTTTTTGCATTGTCCCGGGCCATAATCAGGGCAAACTCAAAGGGGAGAATATTCTGGATCTCATTAAAAACGGTGTGTAACAATTCACTGCCCATGAGGCTGGAGCTCAAAACTGTGAATATTTTTTTAAAGGCCGTTATCTGCCGCCGTTCAAGCTCTGTTTCGTGCATGAGGCGAATATTTTCAAAAGTGAAAGCTGCATTGCTTAACAGTGGTGACAGGGCTTCGACATCCGCTTCAGAAAAAATCTTATTGTCATCTTTACAGGAAATCGTCAGTACTCCGATAACATCCTTGATGGTCTTGATCGGCATGACTACGAAGGATTTTGTTCCGTAACGCATCCGGTTGGTCCGCCCGAAACGTCTTTCCTTCTCAATGTCTTCGATGACTAAGGGGGTCTTGTTAATGACAGCGTATTTGGCGATTGAGGTTTCGAAATCTATCTTATCGTCTATGCGCAGATGGTCCCCGAGACCGATGCTGGCCTTGACCGTAAAACTCTTTGGTACCGACTTGCCGAGGATCATGATCGAGCCGATGTCGGCCTTTGTCAGGAGCAGGGCACGCTCAAGGGTAACATGAAGGAGTTCCCAGGGGTCGAGAGTTACGTAGCATAAATCGGATAACTCCTTGAGAATCGATACTTCCGAGGCCTTTTGAGCAAGCTGTACGGAATTGAGACGGTATTCCCCTTCAATGGCATTGAATGACTGAAGGATTTGCTGTAATTCGTTTTGGCTTTCATCCACGACCCCGGGTGACAAGTCTTTAGCTATCCCCCCCTTGATGTTTTGCGATATATTGATAATGTGATCAAATAATCTCCGTAACAGGGTGAAGCCGACAAAGGTATAGACAAGACCGATCAAAATAAAAAATTTGAAATAATTGTCGTGCAGTAAATTATACCTATAAACTATGTACAGGGAGCCGACGCAGGGAAAAAGAAACAGAAGAATGAAAATTACATTGAGTTTATAGTAAAGACGACTGTTACTCATAATGATTATTATACCCAAAGAGAGATAAGATGAGAAAAATTTACTTCTGCAGAGAATACCCTGAAATTACAAACTTCTTCAATCCATATACCTCCTTTAACGCAAAAATCCAAACCCATTTCCCCAGTTGTTCAGTTTTTCGCACTGACACCCCTTCCACGCCTTAAAATTTTATGTCCTCAGACATTTAACCAGGGGATTCAGCACCCTGGGAGAAGAAAAAGTCACACCAAGCACAGAAACTGTTCTCATGACCGACGAATCCGGCACCGGAAAGGCTGATTCATCCCACTCCGAATATTCCCCCCGGAAAAGTCCGTAATTAACCACCATGACATGAAATGTGTTGTTTTTTCAGGAAAAATTTGCTTATTTCAGGGTATAATTTTTCTTCAATCTACCAGGTCATTTTCCATGGACAAAACAATTCTCATAACCGGGGCCACTGCCGGTTTCGGCAAGGCCTGTGCCAATATTTTTGCTGAAAACGGCTGGCGACTGATTATCTGCGGTCGCAGAGAAAACCGGCTGAACGATCTACGGGCCCTCTTCCCTGATGTGGACATCCATGTCCGCTGCCTTAATGTTTGTGACCGGAAAGAGGTCAACAGCATGCTTGCCGAACTGCCGGAAAAATACCGCCGGATTGACGTCCTCCTCAACAATGCAGGCCTTGCCCTGGGGCTGAACCCGGCCCATGAGGCAGACCTTGAAGACTGGGACACTATGGTGGATACCAATATCAAAAGTCTTTATTTTCTTACCAGAGCCATTCTGCCGGGGATGGTCCAGCGAAACAGCGGCCACATTGTCAACATGGGCTCTGTTGCCGGAACCTGGCCCTATCCGGGTGGCAATGTCTATGGGGCCACCAAGGCATTTGTCAAACAGTTCTCAAACAACCTCCGCACCGACCTCCTGGGAACACAGATCCGGGTCACCAATATTGAGCCCGGGATGGCGGATACAGAATTTTCCAATGTCCGCTTTCACGGCGATGATAAAAAGGCCGAAAAAGTGTACCTCGGAACAACACCTCTCACCGGGCCGGACATTGCTGAAATAGTGTACTGGGTCGCCACCGTTCCCCGGCACGTTAACATCAATGCGCTTGAAGTCATGCCCGTGTGCCAGAGCTGGGCACCCTTTGCTGTCCACCGGACGACAGAATCATGAGGTTTGACGAGCACAATGAAAAATCAACAAGTTACGTAGATGAGACGTCGGTTTCGAGACTTTTGGAGTTTATAACCCGCAGGGACAAAACCAACAATTTTTATACTGTATTCTAATGCGACGAGTAGTTATTACCGGGATGGGTATTGTTTCGGCACTTGGCGACAGCACTGAGGATGTCCTGTCCTCGCTGCGTGCCGGCAGGTCCGGGATCACCTGTCAGCCACAATACGAAGAACTCAACCTGCGCTCGAGGATCGGTGCCTTCACCAAAATCAACATCAAGGACCATGTCGACAAGAAAAACCTGCGTTTCATGGGTGATGCTGCGGCATATGCATACATTGCCATGCAGCAGGCAATCCTTGATGCCGGGCTCGATGAAGGGCAAGTTTCAAATCACCGTACCGTACTGATCATGGGATCAGGAGGCACCTCGGCAGCCAATGTTGTTGACTCAGCAGATATCATGCGCAGTAAAGGAATCCGGCGCCTGAGTCCTTTTATGGTCCCCAGGACAATGAGCTCCACGGTTTCTGCCGGGCTTGCCTCTCCATTCAAAATCAAAGGGCTCTGCTACTCAATTTCTTCCGCCTGCTCAACCGGATCGCACTGCATAGGAGCCGGAGCCGAACAGATCCAGTTCGGCAAACAGGACATCGTCTTTGCCGGCGGCAGCGATGAAGAGCACTGGCTCCAGACCAGCATGTTTGATGCCATGGGCGCACTGTCTACAAATTTCAATGATAGGCCCCACAAAGCTTCACGTCCCTATGACGTCAAGCGTGACGGTTTTGTAGTTGCCAACGGATCTGGGGTCCTTGTCCTCGAAGAGATGGAACACGCCCTGCGGCGTGGGGCTGAAATTTACGGTGAAGTAGTTGGCTACGGAGCTACAGCAGATGGATATCAGGTCGTCGCGCCCTCCGGGGAGGGGGCTGTCCGCTGTATACAGACTGCCCTGCAGAGAGTTCCTGATCCAATCGACTATATCAATGCCCACGGCACATCGACCCCGCTTGGAGATTTAATTGAACTGCAGGCCATCCGCGATGTTTTCGGAAACAAAATCCCCCCGGTCAGCTCAACCAAATCACTTTCCGGCCACTCTCTCGGTGCAGCAGGCGTTCACGAAGCAATCTACTCCCTGCTCATGCTTCAACACGGATTCATTGCGCCTTCGGCTAATATAGAGACCATTGACCCGGAGGCGGCAGACATGCCCATAGTTACACGCATGCAGACGACCCCTCTTAAGACTGTAATGTCAAACAGCTACGGATTCGGCGGCACAAATGCCTGCCTTATTTTCAAAAAATTCGAGGACTGAGAGAGACATGGGCGATCACGATCGGGATGTTTTTTTCATGCGGAAGGCAATCCAACTCTCGGAACAGGGAATGGAAGTTGAAGACGGCGGTCCGTTTGGTGCTGTCATTGTCAAAAATGATCAAATTATTGGTTCCGGCTGGAACAGGGTGCTCAGAACAAATGACCCCACAGCCCATGCTGAAATTGTCGCGATAAGAGATGCATGCATCCGCCTTGATGCCTACTGGCTTGAAGGCTGCCGCATCTATTCAAGCTGCGAGCCCTGCCCCATGTGCCTGGCTGCAATTTACTGGGCCAGAATAGACTCATTGCACTTTGGAGCTTCCAGAAAGGATGCTGCAGCCATAGAATTTGATGATGATCGATTGTACGGGGAAATCTGTCGGCCAACAGCAGAACGTTCCCTGCATACGCAGCAATGCCTTCGAGAGGAGGCCCTGCAGATCATGCACCGCTGGCCCTCACTTGACCTGAAAAAATTATACTAAAAATACTGATCCGAACGACTGTCCGGCCGCATCATACCATCAGGTAAATCAGCTCCTTCATCAAGAAGCTGCATGCCTTCCATGACCAGCCCCATAAAGCCGCCGATCACCTCGTAATCTTCCGCCTCAGCTGGAATACCTGGACTGTAAACAAACTGCCCCTTTGTTACACCAAGCAGTTTAAAGAGCGCATCTTTCCCTGACAGACCGGCATACTTGGCAAAAACCATCTCGCCGTCACTGAACAGGACCGTAGCATTTCCTCCTGGAAGCTTCAGCTCGATGCTTCCGGTTTTCTGGGTAGAATTTATCATCTGGAAAAGGTCTACGACATGGATCTCTGATATGTCTCCGGCCATACCTGAAGCAATATCAGCAGTGAAATTTTTGCTCATCTTGCCGGCCCGCTCTATGAGCAAACGATAAAAGAAAACATGGAGCACCGGATATCGATGCAGGACATGCTTGAAATCTTTACTGGTCAAAGCGGCAAGTTTTGTCACCCCTCTGCTGTAAACAGAAGTCCCTACGGGGGCCCCGGTAAGCAGACTCATCTCTCCAAAAACCCCGCCAGACTCCATTTCCCCAATGGATTCCCCACCGTCTCCGACAACATCTACCTTACCGGTCAAGATTATGTACAGGTGAGCACCAGGGTCGCCCTTACGCAGTATGATCTCATCGGGATCATACTTTTTGAACCGCAATAAGGTGAAAAGATCATACAGATCATTATCCCCCAGGGGTGCAAAGACCGGAAAGCTGCGAAGCATATCTGTAAACTCTTCCAGCTCCTTGTTTTCACGTTTCTTCTTTGCCGCGGCCAGCAGTTTCATCTGCGTTGTGGCATACTCTTTCTCTTTCTTGAACTCAAAACGAATCAACCCACTGCAGCCGCCGCACTCAAACTTGACCTTCTGGGTACCAAAAACCGAATGTCTTTTTAAAGCGTCCTGCCCTTCTGTGATCCGCATTATCTGACGGACCAGTATCAGACAGGCGGGTTTGACCCCGGGAATAGTCATGGCATCCCGCAACACATTAAACTCATCAGCTACATTGTAAATTGGACAGAATCGCTCTTCTGTGACAACGAAAATAGCGTTACGAAATTCCATTCATTCCCCTGAAGCAAATTCCACAGAATAGGGATCGCCCCCCCCAAGTTCAGATCATTTCATTCTATCACAAACGTGAAAAAAAAATCAACTCAGGCGGCAACCTCATCAGGGTAATTTTGCCCTATCGTGACTTATATAAAATATTAGCATCTTACGTGTAAAACCGAATAAAAAATCAACTGTTGCCAAATTCTACATGGAGATTGTCGCAAAAACAGCATGTTAAGAAAGATGGATTGTTGTTTTGTTCGAAATATTAGCA
>JAJRUW010000017.1 GCA_024277615.1 Fidelibacterota bacterium
CATCTCGGCAGGCTTGGATGTTGAAATTGATCTGGGTTCAGGAGGTTCTTCCGGCAGTCTGACACCGCAGGGTGATACCAGCCTGGGTAATGATTTCCATTTAGGCGGCAGTTTACGGGTGACAGCTGGTGAGGTAGTGGAAAAGAAAATTTATTTAACCGGGGCTTACGACGGTACGGCTTTCACAGGGCCCCAATTGGTTTACAGTGCAGAGGTTACTGCTGATTTGGTCTATCCCTATCGTTTTAGTTCCCACTATCTGCCGGCTGATCTTGAGGTGTCTTATGAGTTCAAAGGCAGCTGGCAGAATGGTGTCTCGCAGACGGTGACACTTTCAGCATCCACAATATCTTTTAATTTGAACTACGGCCGCCGGGTGGCTGGCCTCCCTTTTTTTCAATACGAGCTGGCCGCAACACCCCAGTCGGAAACCACTTTCCAGAATATATATTCTCAGCTCTGGCAACAGATAGCAACCGGTGACCTTTGGAGTGAATTGGCAGATTTCATACAGGCAAACTTGCTGCCCACCTGGATAGTACCCGGCGTAAACCAGGATATTATACCGGTGCCGCTGAACAGCCTGGGATCACAGATCATGCTGTCCGCCAACGCATTTCCCGTTAGTATCGACTCCGTACTTTGCCGATACTGGGAATGGACTCCTGACCTGCCGGCAGGCAATGTGGATTTACGGCGGCGGCAGAAAATTATGTCCTATATACAGGGCTTACGAAATATCAGAGAACAATCATCCGGTTTGCACTATGGCATTGGCGGTTTTTTCAGCCTTGAACAGCAAGGTATGCTTTTTTCAGACAGCACCTGGCTTCAAATCCGGTATTCAGACGCTGAAATTGCAGATTTCGGTGAAAGCTCGCTGATTATTTTCTGGGAAGATTCTCCGGGAAGCTGGCATCCGCTGGTATCCACGGTTGAACAAGACTCAAACCGGGTCACCGCGTTGATCCCGGCCTGCAGAACCTACACTCTGGCCCCCAGCCTGCCCCAGGGGATATTTGAGTTGACTGCAAACCCCACACTGCTTCCGGCTGACGGCTGTTCAATGGCAGAAATTACTTCTGGGATCATACTGAACAACGACAGTACACTTATCACGGACGGTTCTCTGGTGACAATATCCGTCTCTGCAGGGGCCATCCTCACAGAAAATGCAGCACCTGAGGCCGAAGGAATTCAGGTCACAACCCTGGGAGGTGTAATAACCTTTCAGGTGCAGTCGGATTCCGTTGCCGTACCTCTGCAGATCACAGCAGTTTCGACCGAAGGTTATGCCCAGGGAGTCATGACTCTTGCCCGGGAGGATGCAGCAGCTCCGGATGCCCCTGTGCTATTGGAGGCAAACCCCCTGGATAGGGCGCTCCAGCTGACCTGGCAGGCCGCAACAGCTCCCGATCTGGTGGGATATTATGTGTGGTTTGATTCGGATACCGGCGGAGCACCCTAAGAGGGAACGGCTTCTGCCTGGGGTGAGGCCAGCCCCGTACAGGTTGGGAAAACCACGCAGACAACTCTGACCGGTTTGACCAATGGGAACACCTATTATCTGGCAGTGACTGCTTTCGATATTACAGACACACAGAGTGAATATTCAAACGAATTACAGGTTATCGTTACCTCATTTGAAACGAGTGATGTTAACCAGGACGGGAACCTCAATGTCACCGATGTGGTCCAGCTGGTGTGGATTATTCTAAACGATCTTCAGCTCTCTGATCTGGAGTTAAGTCTTGCCGATATAACAAATGACAGTGAAGTTAATATTTCGGATATCGTGGAATTGGTTTATATTATTCTAAGTCAGCTCAACACAGAATAGACTTAACGGATCCATTTTTCATCATAATTTTTAAAATCCAGCTACTGCCGGATTCCTCTGCGGAGAGTATCCGTCTTCGTCAAGCTGCGCCGGATGCGGAGAGTAGAGGACTCGAACCTCCACAGGGCTAATATGCCCCGGCGGATTAGCAATCCGCTGCAATACCATTATGCGAACTCTCCAGTTGCGGAGGATGAGGGACTCGAACCCCCATGGGTGTGAACCCGGCGGTTTTCAAGACCGCTGCCTTACCAATTAGGACTAATCCTCCTTATTTCGGGGGCAGAAATATAGAGCGGATAATTTCCATTGAACAACCCATTTGGGATGAGAATTTATGGAAAAACATGCTTACCTCAGCAATCCTCATAGCCGTATCAAACTGTGCAGATGAGAACTCATCTTTCACGGATGGAAATGAGCAGATCATACAGGGCATCATAATTTGTCGTGCAGGGAGTATTGGGATCAGGATTATATACTGTCAGGTTGATCTTGGTTACAAAATTACCGTTCCGGTCAAGGATAAACAAATCCCGCAGGGTTACATCCCAGTCATACCAGATGTTGGATTCTTCCGTATCCTGAACCCAGGGCAGGATGCGCCCGTTGATCATATTCTGGTAATTATCATCGATATACATGGGACCGTTGATGCCCATGAAATGAATATCATCGATTCCTTCGGAAAGCAGGGTCAGATAGAGCTGATTTAAAACACCGAACCGGTGTTGACAGAGTCCTCACCCGGCATGTCCGAAATAATAGCACGAGATATCCCCCTGAAAATTGGGTGGTCCCACCAGTTCGCCGAAAGTTTGTGAGTTGGTATTCAGGTCTTCGAGGGCAAATTCGGTCATGTGATCCGGAAATCCATTCAGTACAACGTCCACCTGTGCTACCACATCCAGAATATCAATATTACCGTCTGAGTAGAGATCGGCAAGTCCCAGTTGTTCAGGGGTCAGCTCCTCCTGATTCAGAATGTATGCAACCAGCATTACGATATCCGTCACATCAAGTGAATAATCAAGATTTAGATCGCCATCGAATGAGGATTGATACATTCGACTGCCCCAGACGAAGGCGGCTCCCGGTGTGCCAATGGTCAAATCGTTCCAGGTCTGACAATTGTCCGAGCTCGTACAGTAAGGCAGATTATTGTTCTGCGAATAGAGCCAGCTAACCTGGGTCTGAGCATCTGCTGCCTGGAGTGAAAACCAGTAATATGTAGAAGGTTCGATGGCTATGCAGTCATCGGGCATGATCACGATCATATTCCGTTCCCGATCATCCGCCCTTGTAAAGGAATAGGTCGCAGTGGCAAGTACTTCTCCGGGGGCAGTAGAGCTGCCGGAATACAGAGCAGCTGTGAGGTTACCGGTATCAGACAAAAGTTCGAGATAAAAGCCGAAATATTCAATTCCCGAGAGCGCATAGGTGTTCAGCCGCAGTCCCATTGAAAAATTTACGCTGTCGTTGGCCGCAATCAGGTAGCTCCCCGATTCTGCGGGGCCGCCGTTTGTGTAGAGATACGAGCGCTCCTGGCCGACCAGCAACGCAATGAATATGAAAGTCAATATCACTTTAATTCTCATTGTTTCTTCTCCTCTATTGCTATTTTGAAGGTTTTCCTTGCGACTTTTTTCGCATCGACTTTTCAATTTGGTCCCACATCTCTTTGGGGACTACATCCAGCCAGTTGAACTCTCCGGCACCCTTTAGCCATTCGCCGCCGTCGATGGTGATCACCTCACCATTAATGAAAGCCGAATAGTCTGATATCAAATAGGCTGCTAAATTCACCAGTTCCTGATGATGCCCGTATCGATTCAGCGGAATGCGTTTTTTGGGATCGAGTTTTTCGGCCAGCCCGGCAGGGAAGAGGCGGGTCCATGCTCCTTTGGTCGGGAAAGGTCCCGGTGCAATGGCATTTGAGCGGATACCGTATTTTGCCCATTCTACTGCCAGAGAACGGGTCATTGCCAGTACGCCGGCTTTGGCACAGGCCGAGGGCACCACAAAGCCTGAACCCGTACTAGCATAAGTTGTCACGATATTTAGCATAATTCCGTTAATCTGTTCCCGTATCCAATATTTGCCCAGCGCCAGTGTGCAGTTATAGCTGCCCTTCAGGACGATGTCCACAATAATGTCAAAAGCCTTGTGTGTGAGTCTCTCGGTGGGGCTGATAAAATTCCCTGCGGCATTGTTGATCAAAGCATATATGGAACCGAATTCATCGATTCCTGCAGCCATAACAGCTTCGATGTCTGTATAGCGGCGGACGTCGCCGGTGACCGCCAGGATAAGCCCTCCTGTGATATCAGCGAGCTCGGAGGCGGTTTTATTGATCACTTCCGTTTTCCGACTGGTAATAATGACCTTTGCCCCGGCCTCCAGTAGTCCCTTTGCCATGGATCTGCCAAGCCCGGTACCTCCGCCGGTTATCAGAATTGTTTTTTCTTTCAGGGCGGATTTTTCAAGGAGAGGCGTTTTGTACATGGAATGACTCCAAAGTAAATGAATTTTCTAACATCAGTATCATCTTGACTAACGGAAATAATATAGGATAATTTTGCCTTCTATTTTACGGCAGAATTGATAAAAGATAAAATCGATAAAATCAGGAGTCATGATGGCAAATGTCAAAAGTTTGAAACGCACTTCAAGAACACCGGGAACCGTCAAAACCGATTTTCTGGCTTTGGGGTTGTTCCAGGGACAGGATCCGGCTGAGGTGATAAAGGGGTTGGGCAGAGGACTTCAGACCGCTGTGACGGCGGCTGCAAAGATCGAATCATTTAAGGGCAAATCGGACGAGTGCATCCTGGTTTACGGGAATACCGATATAAAACGGATTGCCATCTTTGGACTGGGCAAAAAATCAGACCTGACCACTGACGATTATCGTAAAGCCGGAGCCCGGGTCATGAATCGGGCCAACGGTTTGAAAGCCGGGAAGATCACTATTGAGACAGCTTCATTTGCCTTGAAGTCAAAACTCCTGCTGCAAGCTTTCACCGAGGGGCTGATGATTACCGGATATGAATTTTTAAATTATAAATCCGATAAAGAAAATGAGAAAACGGTTCGGACGGTTGAACTGACCGGCAAACCTGATGCCTCCATTATAAAGAAAGTCACGGCTTTGTCCAAAGCTGTTTTTCTGGCGCGGGATGTCTCAAACCATCCGGCGAATGTGGCCACACCGGCATTTCTTGCAGAAGAAGCTAAAAAAATCGGTTCTGCTCCCGGGTTTAAAACCACAGTTATCGATGAAAGCAAATTTGAAACCCTTGGTCTGGGCGCTTTTTACGGAGTTGCCCGGGGCTCGGCTCAGCCGGCAAAACTTATTCTCATGGAATATAAGGGTGGGAAAAAGGGTGAGAAACCTTTTGCTCTTGTCGGAAAAGGGCTGACTTTTGATTCCGGTGGCATCTCCCTCAAACCAGGTGCCAATATGGATGAAATGAAATTTGATATGTGCGGCAGTGCAACGGTCCTCGGAGTGATGAAGGCCGTGGCGGAGTTGCAGCCAAAGCTGAATATCATTGCTGCCATCGGATCAACGGAAAATATGCCAGGCGGCAATGCCCAGCGGCCCGGCGATATCGTCAAAGCTTATAACGGCAAAACCATCGAGATTCTCAATACGGACGCTGAGGGCCGTCTGGTTCTGGCCGATGTGCTGGCCTATGTGACTGATAAATACAAACCTGCCAAAATGATGGATTTTGCCACGCTTACCGGTGCCGTACTAATTGCTCTCGGAAACCGGGTCAGCGGTATCATGGGTAATGATGAAAATCTTCTGGCGGAGATCAAGCGTGCCAGCGAGAATTCGGGAGAACGCGTATGGGAGCTGCCCCTTTGGGAGGATTATTTCGGAGATATCAAATCCAAGATCGCAGATATAAAGAATCTGGGTGACGGCCGCATGGCCGGAACCATTTCAGCAGGTATGTTTCTCAAACAGTTCGTAGGTGAAACTCCCTGGTGCCACATGGACATTGCCGGTACCGCATGGGGTGCTAAAAAACCTGAATATCTGCCCAAAGTCGGTGCCACAGGTGTAGCTGTGCGCCTGGTCTATGACCTGCTTGAAAATCAGGTCAAATAGCGTTTGGTTGGCATAATTCCAGGGCAATAAATTTGCCCGCTTTTTTACAAGGCGGCGTAGCTCAGTTGGTTAGAGCATCGGAATCATAATCCGAGTGTCCGGGGTTCGAGTCCCTGCGCCGCTACAAAAGTCCGGCTGTTGTCGGACTTTTTTGTATGCTGCCCTGACCTTGTTTATCCGGATGGAAATATTCTGCTGAGAACCCGCGGATTACCATCCGGTTATTATGTTCCGGATACGTGTCTCGGCCGTGAAATCAGGCTAATCTTCTCGCTCGGCATGAAATACTGAAGACGGAAGAAATAGTCCGGGTGAAACGGAGGAAAAGAAAATTAAGAGAAAGCACTCATATACAAAAAAGGTTGCTTTGAGAGCAACCGGTTGTGCCCGGGACTGGAATCGAACCAGCACGATCGAAGATGATCACTAGACCCTGAACCTAGCGTGTCTACCAATTTCACCACCCGGGCTGTAAATAAACTCCCGGAATCACGATCCTTATTTTGATTTAGACCTTTTTTCCGGGGGTCAAAATTAGGTGAGTTAGGAAAGCAGGAACAAGTAAATAAACTTGAATCAGATTCCGGAACACGGGTAAATTGTTGCTTTGATTTTCAGAGAAAGCAGATATTTGACAGTGAAGGATTTCGGATTAGCTCAGGCGTAATCCACGGGTTTGTTCCCGGGGAAGTTGCCTTCCGGAAAAGATGAGCCGGCACGGCCGGGTTTTGACCCGAATCCGATCAGCTAAAAACATCCAAAAAGATGCGGAAAATTTTATGAGTCATAAAATCATTGCCACAAACCGAAAAGCACATCACGAATTTCATCTGCTGGATAAATTTGAGGCCGGCCTTGTCCTGCAAGGCAGCGAAGTTAAAGCACTCCGTGAGGGCAAAGGTAATGTAAAAGAAGCTTATATCCGCTTCGTGAACGGTGAGCTTTGGGTAATAGGAATGCATATCGGTGAATATTCACATGCCGGTTATGCCTCACATACACCTGTACACGATCGTAAACTGCTGCTGACGAAACGTGAATTGAAAAAACTGGCCCGGTCGGTGCAGGAAAAGGGAACGACGATGGTGCCTCTGTCACTGTATTTTAAACGGGGTTATGTCAAAGTGGAATTTGCCCTGGCAAAAGGCAAGAAACAGTGGGATAAACGTCAGGATATCGCAAAACGAGATACGAAACGAGAGACCGAACGCATGATAAAGAAAGTTAAGTCAGTTATATGAGTCATTTTGCACCAATTGAGGAACAGCTGCTTCTGATCCGGCACAACGCCGAAGAGATAATTCCCGAAGCTGCCTTAACCAAAAAATTAGAAATGGCCGAGAAAAATAATACTCCCCTACAGATCAAACTGGGGTGTGATCCGAGCCGGCCTGATCTGCATATCGGTCACGCCGTGGTTTTGCGGAAATTACGGGATTTTCAACGTCTGGGGCATGCGGTAACACTGGTAGTGGGGGATTTTACCGCTATGATCGGCGACCCCACGGGCCGCAATAAAACCCGTCCACAACTTACTCTGGAAGAAGCTCATCACAACGCTCAGTCCTACATCGATCAGGCCTCGGTGATCCTGGACGAAAATAAGCTCAATGTCGTTTATAACTCCAAATGGCTCAATGCTCTGAATTTCAATGATGTGATCACTCTGGCCTCGAAATATACCGTCGCGCGCATGTTAGAGCGGGATGATTTCACCAAACGCTACCAGGATGGCGTTCCCATATCAATTCACGAATTTTTATATCCTCTGGCCCAGGCTTATGATTCGGTGGCACTTAAATCGGATATCGAAATAGGCGGAACGGATCAGAAATTCAATTTGCTGGTTGGCAGGGATTTGCAGAGAGAGTACGGGCAGGAGCCCCAGGTAATCATCACAATGCCTTTGCTGGTTGGGACAGACGGTGTGGAGAAGATGTCAAAATCCATGGGGAATTATATCGGTATTACCGATCCCCCTGATCAAATCTACGGGAAAACACTTTCCATTCCTGATACTCTGATTGTAAAATATTTCGAATACAGCACCGAAATCTCTGCCCAAGACCTGGCCTCAATCAAAGCTGACCTGGAACAGGGGAGATCAAATCCCCGGGATTTGAAGCGTCGTTTGGCCAGGGAACTTGTGACCTTGTATCACGACCAAGCCGCCGCCCAGCAGGCCGAGCAGGAGTTTGATAAATTGTTTATCTCCAAGGAAAATCCCGATGAGATGCCTGAATATAAATTGACCGACAGTGAAAAACTTGTCTCTGTGATTGTAAAAAGCGGCCTGTTATCGAGTAACGGTGATGTCCGGCGTATGATCCGGCAGGGAGGTGTAAAGCTGAACGGTGATAAAGTTTCAGATCCGTTCCTGTCACTGTCACCAGGATCGGACTATGTTATCAAAGTTGGAAAACGGAAATTTTTAAGAATTGTCTCCTGAAACAAACTCCGGGATATTTGTGGAATCTGATTGTGGGAATAATTGTCTGCTGATAAAGACACCGGTAGCGGGTTTATACCGGAGCCCGTCGTTTAGGACTGAACTCATTACTCAGGCTGTCATGTGGGAACAGGTTGAAATTCTGGAAACTTCCGGAGACTGGTATCGGGTACGACAAGAGGATAATTATAGGGGCTGGCTGCACAAATTCTATGCTCATGAAGGTGCCAAACCGGCAAATGGTTCGCGGGTTGTGATAAATGAGCGTCACGGGAAAATCCATACACAGCCGGATAAAAATGCTCAAATACTTGCAGAAGCCGTATTCGGTACGGAATTGCCCGAAACCGATAAAGCTCGGGGCTGGCATCATGTACGGCTGCCGGGGGCTCTCACAGGCTGGCTGGAACCCCAGCAGATGCCCGGGCAATTTACCCGGGAAGCTTTAATCCACACAGCCGAAACCCTGATTGGGGTTCCATATCTTTGGGGCGGCAGGACGGCTTTTGGCTTTGATTGCTCCGGTTTTGTGCAAACCGTATTTAAACATTGGGGACTGGACCTTCCCAGAGATTCCGGTGATCAGTTTGCCATGACCTCACTTGAAAGTATTGAGCCTGACTGCAGTGCGCCGGGTGACCTGGTCTTTTTCAGTAGAAAAACTTCGATCGTCCACGTTGGTGTTGCAACGGGGAAGGGCAGTTTAATCCACTGCCAGGGAGCCGTGAGGATTGACCCGCTCTTTTCCACAAACAATGTGCTGCCGGAATTATTACAGGACACCCGGGCTGTGGTCAAATCCATTGAAAAGCTGGTTCAAACCCGGCAGGGCTTAAGTTCGGAGGGGAGTTCGGATTTGGGGTCAGAGGTTAAATCATGAATTCACTTTTGAACAGGCGGGTTCTGGTTCTTAACCAGAATTACCAGCCCATTTCCATTGCACCGACCAAAAGGGCCATCATTCTGTTGTTTCTCGAAAAGGTTGAGGTCCTTGAACATTATCGTGAGTTCATCAACTCCCCAAGCCTTTCACTCCAGCTCCCGAGTGTAGTGAAACTGAAAAATTATACATCTTTCAGGTTCCGTGATATCGGTTTTACGCGCAGGAATATTCTTAAACGGGATCATTATACCTGTCAGTATTGTGGAAAAACAAATGTACCCATGACCCTGGATCACATCATACCGCGACGTCGCGGCGGAAAAGAAACCTGGGAGAACATCGTCACGGCCTGTATGCCCTGCAATGAGAAAAAAGGGTTCCGGACACCTCGTGAATCCAACATGAAATTACTGCGGATCCCCAAAAAGCCCACGCGCATCACTTTCTTTCAGCAGCATGTAAAAAAACATCAGCAGGCCTGGAAACAGTATTTATTCATGGATCGTAAATGAACGGAAATAAAATTGAACGGCAATAATAAAAAGACGGTCCTGTCGGGTATTCAACCCAGCGGACATTTATGTATTGGCAACTATCTGGGTGCAATCAGGAATTGGGTGGCGCTCCAGGACTCTCATAACTGCATATTTCTCGTGGTGGACCTGCATGCTCTGACGGTGAGACAGGTTCCCTCCGAGTTGCGGAACCGCTGCCTGTCCTTCGTTGCCCAGTATATGGCCTGCGGCATTGACCCGGAAAAATCGCTCATCGTAATCCAGTCACACGTATCCCAGCATGCCGAACTGCACTGGATTTTGAATACTCTCACTTATATGGGTGAGTTGAACCGCATGACCCAGTTCAAAGACAAAGCAGGAAAACATGAGGACAATATCAACGCCGGATTGTTTACCTATCCCGTACTCATGGCTGCCGATATTCTGATCTATCAGGCGGACTTAGTGCCGGTGGGCCACGATCAAAAACAGCACCTGGAACTGGCCAGGAATATCGCCCAGCGCTTCAATACGCGCTACTCAGAGACCTTTATCGTCCCTGACGGCCTCATCCCTAAAGTTGGTGCGCGGATCATGAGCCTGCAGGCACCGGAGCGGAAAATGTCAAAGTCGGACGAGAACCTGAATAATTTAATTGCCCTGCTGGACCCGCCGGATGTGATTGTCCGCAAGATCAAACGTGCCGTGACCGATTCGGGCTCTGAAATATTGTTTGATGAAAAACGTCCGGGTATTACAAATCTGTTGAATATTTATTTGAGTTTAAGCGGTCAGACAAAAGAAGCAGTGGAAGAACATTTCATCGGGAAGCAATACTCGGAATTGAAAAGTGAATTATCCGAACGGGTGGTTGAGTTTTTAAAACCCATTCAACGGCAATATTCCGAATTAATGCAGGATAAAGCCTATTTGAATTCAATCCTGAAAAAAGGGGCAGATACGGCACGCTATCTTGCCCAAAAGACGATTTCAAAGGTTTACCGGAAGGTCGGATTCGTTCCCTATAAACGCTGAACGGTCAGTTGTATATCTTCCTCAGGCGCTGGTTGACCATCAGCAAAGGGAAACCCGAACTGCACTGTGAGCGGGAGCCGATCCTCACTATTTGCTTTGAATGATGCGCAGGTGTCCGGAAGAATGTATCGAGTGAGGGAAATAACAGACAGGAGAATCCCGATTCATCAATTTACAGCAAAGATACTGCTCGACCTTTAAAGAAAGTGTTTATTGATCTCTGTAGTCAAAATATAGATTATGAACTACCGCATACAACTGGCAAATTTTGAAGGTCCTCTGGACCTGCTGCTTTTTTTTATTCAGCGGGATAAAATTAACATTTATGATATTCCGATTGCAAAAATCATCGTAGCATATTCCGAATACATCGATCTCATGAAAATGCTGAATATCAGGGTAGCCGGAGAATTCATCGTTATGGCCGCCATGCTCATGCAGATCAAGGCCAGAATGCTGTTGCCCCGCGAGATGACGGCAGACGAACAGACAGAAGACCCGCGCACCGACCTGGTGAACCGTTTACTGGAATATAAACAGTTCAAGGACTCTGCCAGAGTTATCTGGGAATGCCATAAAGCGCATTCAAATTCCTGGCCCCGGGGGATGGAAATCTCCTATACTGAACAAAAAGAAAGTGCTTCTGCTTATTTAAAAAATGTTTCGCTTTTCGATTTACTTTCCGTTTTCAAACAGGTCATAGACAAACTTCCCCAGACCTCGGAGCTTGAGATCCGGCATGAACCCGTGAACGTTGAACAGCAGATTGGTTTCATCCGTGAAAGGTTAAGGCAGGTCCGGAAATTGACCTTCGGTGAACTCATCTCGGAGGCTAAGTCCAAACTCCGGGTCATTGCAACATTCCTGGCTGTTCTGGAATTGCTGCGCAGCCGTGAACTTAAGTTGCAGCAGGTCACGCCCTTCGGTGAGATCATTTTAAGGAATGCGGAAGGATGAGTCAAACCTTGATATTTTTCATATTTTCGTCCGCCGGTCACCTCGCAGCGACCCCGGACACAGTTCAAAAAACGAGCCGTGGAAGCGGCTGCATCAGGGAGGATCGTACTTGAAAAATATTGTAGAAGCCTTACTCTTCGCTGCCCCGGAACCCCTCACACAGGTTAAACTGAATCAGGTACTCAGCGGTGAGGAGGCCAACCTGCAGGCGATCGTTGAAGAGCTGAATGCTGAGTATGCCGCAGCCGGTAAAGCCCTTTACATCGGTAAGATTGCAAACGGTTACCAGATTCTGACCCATCCCGAATATCATCTTTACATTCAGAGATTATTCACCAAATCGCACCGTCTGAAATTGAGTCCGGCAGCTTTGGAAGCTCTGGCCATCATTGCTTATAAGCAACCGGTCAGTAAGATGGAGGTGGAGAGCATTCGGGGTGTGGGTTGTGATAGTGTCATCCGGTCGCTGCTGGAGCGGGAACTGATCACCATCAAGGGCCGGGATGAGGGCATCGGCCGGGCCTTGCTCTACGGCACAACCCAGGAATTCTTAAAAGCATTCGGCCTGAACGATATCAGCGATCTTCCAAAATTAAAAGAGCTTAGCCAATTAGTAGATGCTGGCGGCAGCAAGGGGGAGTCACCAAATGAGACTGAATAAATATCTGGCCCAAGCCGGTCTGGCCAGCCGCAGAAAATGCGATGACTTCATCAGTGAGGGACTGATCAAAGTTAACGGTAAGGTCACGCGGAATTTTTCGACGGATATCAGTCCGGAAGATATCGTCCAGTACAAAAACCGGGTTCTTGAGGCTGCAGCCGAAAAGATAGTGTACGTGCTCAATAAGCCTGAAGGTGTGGTTTCAACCTCGACCGATCCTCAAAACCGCAGGACTGTGCTGGACTTGTTACCTAAGACCGAAAGGCTTTTTACAATTGGCAGGCTGGACCGGGATACAACCGGTGCGCTGCTGATCACTAATGACGGGGATCTGGCCTATAAACTGACGCATCCTAAATTCAGAGTCCGAAAAGTTTATCAGGTCATGTCCACCTCGGATATTTCTGCCGACAAGATCAGCCAATTTCCCAGGGGCATCCGCCTTGAAGACGGTTCCCTGTCACGGGGGAAGCTCAGACGGCTTAAGCACGAAAACGGCAGGTATATTTGGGAAGTGATCCTGACCGAAGGGAAAAACCGTGAGATTAAACGGCTGTTCACGGCCCTGGGCTCCAGAGTGAAAAAACTCCACCGGGTTTCCTTTGCGGGAATCAGCGCAGACAATCTCAAACCGGGTAAATACCGTAAATTGTCAAAAAAAGAGCTGAATCTTTTATTAATTTGAATATACTTCAATAAAAATATTAAATTTCACGCCTTTATTTAGGAGATTTTTGACAAAATGATAATTGCGATAGATGGGCCTTCCGCATCCGGCAAGTCAACCACTGCTAAACTGGTTGCTAAAAAATTAGATTTTTTGCACATCGACACCGGAGCCATGTATCGTGCAGTTACATTGTACTTTCTTGAACACCAAGTTCCACTGAACAATCCGACGCAAATCAAACAATCCCTGGAAAAAATTGACCTGAAATTAAGCGCAGAGGGTAAACTGTTTTTAAACGGCAGGGATGTAGCAGAGGCTATCAGAGAGAACCCTGTCACAAATTTTGTAAGTCAGGTAAGTGCAATTCCAGCCGTTCGCGACAGGATGGTTGAGCTGCAGAGCAATTTAGCCCGAAACCATGATGTTGTCATGGAGGGAAGAGATATCGGAACCAGAGTATTCCCGGATGCAGACTACAAGATATTTATTGTAGCTGACACCGAAGTGAGAAGTCGGCGCCGTTATCTGGAAATGCGGGAAAAAGGAGTTGATTGTTCCTATGAGTCCATTCTGAAAGATCTCATTGAACGAGATCGGTTTGATTCAACCCGGGAACATTCACCCCTGAAGAAAGCAGATGATGCAATCGTGATTGATACAACCCGGCTCACTATTGAAGAGCAGGTGGCAGAAATAATTGACATCATCCGGAGCAATCAATAACACTAAACCAAACCATAGGAGCTATTCGTAACGAATGAGCGATACAGAAAAAATTCCTCAGATTGAGGAAACATCAGAGACCGTTGAAGCACAAATAAACTCCGCCGCACCGGCAGCGGACGACTCTGCGGACTCAAAACCCAAAGCAACAGACACCAGCGGCAGTGAAGCAGCAGCAGAGGAACCAACATTGAATTCCGAAGCAGAAAAAGATGCTGAAAGCGAAACAATACCTGTCGTTGAAAATGAAGTACCCCAACCTGAACCGACGGTTGAGACGGGTACTGAAGATGACCTTGTCGTCAAAGTAGAAGTCATTGAAGACGACGATGAAGATGATGATAAACCCGCAGAGGCGGATGAGGAGGGTACAGCGGATGAGACGGAGGAAGCAAAAGAAACCCGAACTCAGGAGCCCGTGGTGATCAATTATCTCGACCCTGCTCTGCTCTCTCCAAAAACCATTACAGAGGATGAAATCGAGCAGTATTCTGAAGAAGAAGATGAAGAAACTCATATCGACGAAGCCCTCGAAGATATGTATGAAAAATCATTTTCTGATATTCAGTAAGGTGAAGTCGTCACCGGTAAGGTTGTGAATCTAACTGACAGGGAAGTCTTCATCGACATCGGTTTTAAATCTGAAGGTCTGGTACACCGCTCGGAATTTACTACCGTTCCGGAAATCGGTGATAATATCGAAGTCCTCATCGTCAGCTTTGAAAACAGAAAAGGTCAGTTCATTCTCTCAAAGGAGAAAGCTGATTTCCTGAAACGCTGGAACGAATTGAGAGAGTTTTATGAAACCGGTAAGACGGTCTTTGGGAAAATTGTACGCCGCATCAAAGGCGGTATGGTTGTGGATATTGATTCTGTTCTGGCTTTCCTGCCGGGTTCACAGATAGATGTGAGACCGGTGACGGATTTTGATGACCACGTCGGTAAGGAATACGAATTCAAAATCGTCAAATTCAATGAGTTGCGTAAGAATGTCGTCTTATCGCGGAAAATACTCCTTGAATCCGATATTAAAGAAAAACGCCGGGAGATCATTTCGCAGCTTGAGGTGGGCATGGTCCTTGAAGGCACGGTCAAGAATATTACCGATTTCGGTGCATTTGTGGATCTCGGTGGTATCGACGGCCTGCTCCATTTGACTGATATCTCCTGGGGACGGATCAACCATCCCTCCGAAGAGCTTGCGATTGACCAGCAGGTCACGGTGAAAGTGATTGATTTTGACGTGGAGAAAGCCCATGTTTCTCTGGGAATGAAACAACTTCAACCGCAGCCCTGGGAAAATGCCGAAGAAAAATATGCGGTGGGCACTGAAATTACCGGAACCATCGTAAATATGATGAAATACGGTGTCTTTGTTGAACTGGAAAAGGGTATCGAAGGCCTGATCCACATCTCGGAAATGTCCTGGACACGCCATATCCGCCACCCCAACGAATTGTTCAAATTAGGTGATACGGTGAATGCCAAGGTTCTCAGTGTAGATCCTGAGGAGAAGAAAATCTCTCTGGGAATCAAACAGCTCACAACCAATCCCTGGGATGATATCGAGAAAAAATATCCCATCGATTCAATCCATACGGGCACTGTCCGTAATCTCACCCAGTTTGGCGCATTTGTCGAACTTGAAGAAGGCATTGACGGACTGGTACATGTTTCCGACATGTCATGGGTCAAGAACGTACGTCATCCCCGTGATCTGCTGGCGAAAGGCCAGGAGATACAGGTGAAAATATTGGATGTATCCCGGGAAAACCGCCGGCTTTCGCTGGGAATTAAACAGGTCCAAAGTGACCCGTGGCCGGAATTGAAAACCATCTTTACTGCCGGTACAATCGTAAAGGGCAAGGTCATACTGGTACTCGATAAGGGGATAATCTTCCAGTTGGATCACGATCTTGAGGGCATTGTCCCACTCAAACGCATCGCAAAACATGAACGCCAGAAAATAAAGAACACCTATAAACCTGGTGAAGAATATGAAGTGACGGTTCAGGAAGTCGATCAGGAGTATAAAAAAGTCATCCTGATGATGGATCTGCCGAAGAGCGATGATGATGACGCACCCAGGCGAGAACGGTCCAAAACGAAGAAAATCAAAATCGTAAATGAACCGGCCAGTGATAAACTTGAAATCCCACAGGATATTCTCGACAAATTGTCCGCTGCCGATGAAACGGACCCAGAGGCTTAAAAGCTGACAGACGGTTAGTATCAAAAGGTTCGAAGGGGTCAACGGTTACCGGCTATTGACCCCTTCTCATTTTCCGGTAAACAGAACTAAACCACGAAAGATGGACTTACATGATAATCCTCGGTCTTGAGACATCCTGCGACGAGACATCCGCTGCAATTGTTGATCAGGGATCGGTTTTGAGCAATGTGGTGTTTTCCCAACTGGTTCATCAGAAATATGGGGGAGTCGTCCCGGAGATTGCCTCCCGTGAACACGAGACCAGGGTTGCCGAAGTTGTAAAGGCAGCCCTGCAGAAGGCGGAGATCGCTGCTGCAGAGTTGGACGGAATTGCCGTTACTTACGGCGCAGGACTCATGGGTGCCCTGCTGGTGGGTCTTAATTTTGCGAAGGGTCTGTCAATAGGATTAAATAAACCCTTTTTGGGAGTGAACCACCTGGAAGGACATCTCTATGCCAACCTCATTGCAAATCCCGAATTTGATTATCCCTTTCTCTGTCTGTTGGTTTCAGGCGGGCACACGCAGATCTGGAAAGTGATTAAATTTGGAGACTATTCTTTTCTCGGAGGAACCAGAGACGACGCAGCCGGAGAAGCCTTCGATAAAGGCGCCAGGATTCTGGGTTTGGGTTACCCGGGGGGACCGGAAATTGAAAGAATGGCTCTTAACGGAGACCCGGGGAAGCATCATTTTACCATTCCCATGGTAAAATCTGCGGAACTTGATTTTTCCTTCAGTGGTTTAAAGACCGCTCTGTTGTATAAATGCAAGGCAATGTCTGCGGATGAGATCAGCAGGCAGCGGCCCGACCTATGCGCCGGTTATCAGGAAGTCATCATTAATACTTTATTCGATAAACTAATCAAAGCTGTCAACGTCACTGGAATCAGGAAAGTCACCATAGCTGGTGGTGTCGCTGCCAACCGGAGGTTCAGGGAAAAAGCAAAAACTTTTGCTGCCGACACCGATACTCAGCTGTACTTCCCGGCTTTCGATTACTGCACTGACAATGCTGCCATGATTGCCTTTGCAGGTTTCGAACGGATGCGCAACGGTGAGTTCTCGAGTTTGAGCTTAAAACCAAATCCAAATTTGACTCTGGGGAGTTGATATGACAAGTCTGCATTTACAGGGCAGCATTTTACTGCTGCTGCTTTTTGGCGGGGGGCTGGTACTGCTCCTGCTGCAATACCGCGGATTACTGGTCAGCAAGCAATCTGCCGTGCGGTTGGTTCTGTTGATCTGCCGCACATTAGTCGTTATTTTCATTGTGTTCCTCATTGCCAATCCTTTCCTGAAGTGGCGGGGACAAAAAAAACGGGCTCCGGTAGTAGCCGTTTTTACGGATCTGTCAACCAGTATGAATTCAGATTCTGTCAATGCAGCAGACAGTATGACCGGCATCCTCAAAAGACTCGAAAATAAAATTGAGAACTCCGGCGGCGTTTCAACCCTTTTCGGATTCGGTGAATCCATTAGACCCCTTAGTCTCGATGCGCCAATTCAGTTTAAAGATGAAAGAACGGACTTCACAAATCTCGGTGAGAAAATGCAAGCGGCCGGCGCCGATTACAGCTTTCTGCTCACCGACGGAATCGCCACAACCGGTACCAATCTGACTTCCCTTTCATTCGAAGAATGTCCTCCGGTGACCGTTTTGGTTTTTGGGAATGAGCAAAGGATATCCAGCATAAGGATCGCAAAAGTCAGGTATCCTCATTCCGTCATTCAGGGAGATACCCTGAAGCTGGATGTATCCTTGTCCTATCTGCTGGATCAGCAAACACCTGCGACACTGCGTTTACTGGATGCAAATCACAATATTGTGAGCCAGAGACTCATCAAACCGGGCCCCGGTGAGGGCTTCATGAAGGTTGCTTTTTCCGTGCCCGGTGAAAATCTCACCGAGGCTCTCACAGTTGATGTAGTCCCGTCCGGAACATCGTTAAATCTGACGACGAATGAGTATCCACTGCAGGTTGACATCCAATCAAAATATGAAAAAGTCCTGCTTTTTTCGGGTAGTCTGTCATTCAACAGCAGATTCATCAAAAACCGTCTGACAGTTTTACCGCGTGTTGAAGTAGAACATTATTTCCGTCCGGATGGTGTTACCTGGAACAATGCTCCTGAAAAGGCTCTGCAGGAAATACCTGCAATGATCGTTCTGGATGATTTCCCGGTTTCCGCTTCGGACAGGGTCTTATTTAATCGAATTACCCAAAAGTGTTCTGAAAAAAATATTCCCCTGATTTATTTTGAAGGCCCGGGTTCAAATAGAGCAGCGGGCAATCTGCTGGTCAAACAGTTTCAACTAACTATCAGCGGAAATCCTTCGGGCACAAAAGTATCCCTGCAAATGCCGGCCAGTGCCGTGAGTTTTGTCGATTTTACGGGAATTGACCGAATCCCTCCCCAGCAGCGGAATCTGATCTGGAGTGCCCCAAGCGGTAATATCATCGAGTATTCCGATGGCAAGTCTGCAATATTTCAGCATCAGGAGAACTTCCCTTTTATTGGAATCTTTATGCCGGAGATTGCCGCAGTCAGCCTAAAAAGCAGCATGACCCTGGAGACAAATTACCTCCGGGGAATTATTGACGATCTGCTCCTGCTGGAATTGCTCTCTGAAAAATCATTTGCCAGGCTGACCACAGACAAACCCGTTTACGATTACGGTGATGTGGTAGAACTGGCAGTTAATACCAATGCTACACTCGGAAAATCACCCGCTCTGGTGCAGATTAAGATGATCAGTGCGGAATCGGGTGAAACGGTCACGCTGCCGGCTTTGCTCAATGCCGACACAGGAGTTTATAAAGCCGACTTTGTGCCCAGGTCTCAGGGGAAATGGACAGCAGTTGATCTGGTGACCTGGAGTAACGGTGAAGTAATAACCGCTGATACTGCAAACTTTAATGTCAGAGAGGTCAGGGCTGAGGATAGGGTGTCCATGCCCAATTTATCCGGTTTGAGACATATTGCCGAAAGTACTAAAGGTTCGATTTACATGATTAACGCATTGGATTCTATGCTAAATTCTGTGAAAATTACTCCCGTGCAAAGTGAATATGATTTTCAATTTAGCGCCATTTCCCTGCAAAAATACTGGGCGTTTTTGATTCTGCTCCTGGGCATCGAATGGTGGTTGAGGAAAAGAAACGGGTTATTATAAAATTTATGGAAGACCATAACTGTACGATATGAAAATTTTGGTTACGGGTGGAGCCGGGTTCATCGGTTCAAATTTCATTCTTAAACAGATACGTGAAACTGAAAACGCGGTCCTGAACTTCGACAAGCTGACCTATGCCGGCAACCTTGAAACATTGACTTCGGTAGAGAACAATCCCCGTTATGGATTCATTAAGGGTGATGTAGCCGACGGTGAAAAATTAAAAACTACCATCCGGGAGTTTCAACCTGATGCCGTTATTCATTTTGCGGCCGAGTCCCATGTTGACCGTTCCATCGATGGTCCTTCAGATTTTATCCGCACAAATATTCAGGGCACTTTCACCTTACTGGAAGCAGTGAGAGGATATTGGAATGAGCTCGGCGGGGAAGACCGCGATAAATTCAGACTGCTCCATGTTTCCACAGACGAGGTTTACGGCTCATTGGGGGAGCAGGGTTACTTTACCGAGTCAACGGCTTATGCACCAAGGTCGCCCTATTCAGCTTCGAAAGCAGCCTCAGATCATCTGGTGAGGGCCTGGCATCATACTTACGGACTTCCGGTGCTGATCACGAATTGTTCTAATAATTACGGTCCCTATCAGTTTCCCGAGAAGCTGATTCCCCTGATGATCTTGAACTGTCTCGACCAAAAAGAACTGCCGGTGTACGGCCGGGGTGCCAATATCAGAGACTGGCTTTATGTAGAGGATCATTGTTCAGCACTTTACCTTGTACTGGAGAAAGGCCGCCCAGGTGAAACTTACAACATTGGCGGGAATACGGAAAAAACCAACCTTGAAGTGGTTAAATCCATTTGCCGGGTTCTCGATAGACTCCGGCCTGCGGATGGTCTTGCCTCCTACAGTGAACTGATAACTTTTGTGGAGGACAGGCCGGGGCATGACCTGAGATATGCTATCGACGCTTCAAAGATTCGTGCAGAACTTGATTGGGTACCTGCAGAATCTTTCGATTCGGGGATTGAAAAAACGATTATCTGGTATCTTGAAAATATGACCTGGTGGAGACATATTCAACGGAGAAAATACCAGCAGCAACGTCTGGGAACAGGGGGCGCATGAAAGGAATTATTCTGGCAGGGGGTTCAGGCACCCGCTTATACCCCTTATCTCAAATAGTCAGCAAACAGCTGATGCCGGTTTATGACAAACCGATGATCTACTATCCTCTTTCAACCCTTATGCTCATGGGTATCAGGGAAGTGATGGTGATATCGACACCTGCGGATACGCCAAAATTCAAAGCTCTGCTGGGGGATGGCAGCCACCTGGGGATGATGCTTTCCTATGCCGTACAGCCGGAACCCAAGGGTATCGCTCAGGCTTTTTTGATTGGTGAGAAGTTCATCGGGAACGACAGCGTTACGCTGATACTTGGAGATAATCTGTTTTACGGATCCGGCTATATGGAGCGTCTCGTATCGGGAATTAATAATTTATCCGGTGCCCTGATTTTCGGTTACTGGGTAAATGACCCCGAACGGTATGGGGTCGTGGAGTTTGATGGGGATGGCACGGTCATTTCCATCGAAGAAAAACCGGTCGAACCAAAATCTAACTATGCCGTACCGGGACTTTATATCTATGATAATGAGGTCATCCGTATTGCTAAAAGCATTGTGCCCTCCAAACGCGGCGAACTGGAGATAACGGATGTCAATATATCCTACCTTAAAAACCGGAAATTAAAAGTTGAAATCCTGGGACGGGGCATGGCGTGGCTGGATACAGGAACCCACAAAAGCCTGTTGGAAGCCGGAGCCTTCATTGAGACGATTGAGTCTCGTCAGGGGCTGAAAATCGGCTGCATCGAAGAGATTGCCTATCGTCAGAACTTCATTACCGAAGTACAATTCAGACAGTTAGTGGAATCATACCCCCAAAATACCTACAGAGCATACCTTGAAGGTCTGTTAAAACGATGAAGTTTGAACCTACTGAAATCCCCGATGTGATCCTGATAAAACCTGATATCTATGAAGATCAGAGAGGATATTTCATGGAAACCTATCATGCGGAAAAATTTCGAACAGCAGGAATCAAATTATCTTTCGTACAGGATAATCATGCAGTTTCGGTAAAAAATGTCATTCGGGGTCTGCATTATCAGCTCCGGCATCCACAGGGGAAACTGGTCAGGGTTGTATCCGGCCGCATCTTTGACGTTGCCGTGGACATCCGTAAACATTCAAAATATTTTGGTCGCTGGGTGGGGGCGATCCTTTCGGCCGAAAATAAACTCCAGTTGTTCATCCCTGCCGGATTTGCCCACGGCTATTGTTCGCTTTCGGATGTCACTGAAGTCGTTTATAAATGCACGGATATTTACCACCCGGAAAGTGACCGCGGGATTTTCTGGCAGGATCCTGTCATCGGTATCGACTGGCCCGTCAAAACTCCCATCGTTTCCTCGAAAGACAGAAATCTGCCGCTCCTGTCAGCCGCAGAAATATTTGATTAAGGAGACTTGATGATCAAGCAACTACTGATTTTATTTTCAACAGCAACACTTGCCGTGTGTCAGATGCCCGGCTCCGCAACTTTACAGGAATTGCGATCGGATAAAGGGGAATCTAATACGGAGGCTGAAAAATCTGTAAGGGCTCTCCCTGTCCTCGACCAGATGGCCCTCGAAGCAACTGTTAATCCCGAAACCTATATTGTCGGACCCGGTGATGAACTCGCCATGAATTTAATATCATCGGACGGCGTATTTACCTATACGCTGCTTGTTGCTCCCACAGGGGAAGTGCTGATCCCCGCCATAGGGACAGTGAACGTGGATCATATGAAATTAAGTGCGGCGATTGAACTCATCCGGCAGTCCTGTTTAAAGAAATATGTCAATGCTTCGGTATATCTGACCTTGGTAGCAATTCGCCGGTTTAAAGTACTGGTCATCGGTACACTCGGGAGTCCGGGTTTTGTAACGGTGACTCCCCTGACCCGCGTTTCAGATATCTTTGACAGCCTCGGTAATGATATGGATGTTGAACTGTTGTCATCGAGAAATATCAGACTGTTGCGGGATGATGCAGTTTACCCCGTAGATCTGATGAAATATAAAATGTTTGGTGATACGGTACAAAACCCCCAGGTGCAAATGGGAGATATCATCGACATCGGAATGAAAACCGAAGAAGTGGGTATCTTCGGAGGAGTGTTACTGCCCGGGACCTATGAATTTGTTAAGCATGAAAGTCTTGAAAACCTGATTAAACTGGCTGGCGGTTTTACACCCAACGCCGATCCGGGTAAAATCGAGATTACACGCTTCGTGAACGATACGGATAAGGTTATCCTGAACATATCGACTCCCGGGGCATTGTCAGAGACGATCCTGGCGCCGGAAGATCACATCGTTGTACGTTTAAAGAGGGATTACAAACGTCAGGACCTGGTTACCGTCGAGGGCGAGGTTAAATTCCCGGGACGATATTCAATCGATGTCGGAAAGACAACCATCAGTGAGATCATCAACCGGGCGGGTGGTTTTTCAACCAGAGCCGACCATTCAAAGATCAGCGTC
The DNA here is from genome assembly GCA_024277615.1 of Fidelibacterota bacterium. Taxonomy (GTDB): domain Bacteria; phylum Fidelibacterota; class Marinisomatia; order SCGC-AAA003-L08; family JACNLC01; genus JAADGM01. The sequence continues at coordinate 22,782 of JAJRUW010000017.1, forward strand.
AATAATGAATACATCTCAGCACTGGTTGATCCGGAAATCGAACGTATCCGGCTGATTCCGTATGAAGATCTCAGTGACGCGGAAAAATCTTATCTCAAAGCGAGGTCGCGGGTTGAAAAGGGTAAGATATCCTCGGCTTCTGAAGACTTTACCCGGGCCCTGATGGAATTCCCTCTACAGCGTGAAGATGTAGTATCCATCCCGGCGTTGCAGGAATATGTCGAAGTTCTCGGAGCGGTACTGCATCCGGGCAGATTTCCCCTGGTGCCCGAGTACACCTATAATGACTATGTTTCACAGGCCGGCGGTGTCACTTCCACGGCCACCCGGAAAAAATATATTATCAAAAACAGCACAGGGCAGCGTATCCCACTGAAGCAGGATGTGCGAATTGAAAACGGCGATGTGATCTTCATAGCTGAAAAACTTGAATACAATAAGTGGGAGCGCTTTAAAGATATCATGGCCATCGGGGGACAGATGGCGGCTATTATCATCGTCATCCAAACTGCCATACTAAGATGAGGAAACCCATGAGCCAGAATACTTATCCTCCCAATGATGAAATCAATCTCATCCAGCTCTTCTCGTACCTGAAAACAAGGAAAAAATTTGTACTCCTGGTGATGTCAGCCATAACGCTGGCTGCAATTATATACTGTATTTTTGCCACTCCATATTACGGGTCTTATGTTTCCATCTATCCAACTGTCGATGAGAATGCAGTAGGTTCAAACTTCGGTGATATCCAGGGAATTGCATCTGCCATCGGCCTGAATATAGACGGTATGGAGAAAGTGACCTTTTATATACCCGATATTGTTGAAAGCCGTATGTTGCGGAAAGCCGTAATCCTGAAAAAATGGGATACGGATAAATACGACCAGCCCGTCAATCTGATCACCTATTGGGGAATTGATGATACTACCAAATTAACCCGTCGGCTGAAAAAGATCATCGGGAAACTGTTACCGCACCGGAAAGCAGATCCTCAAAAAAAATACATTGAAGAGGCCCTCAATGAACTGACTGATCTGCTCTTTGTAAAGGAAGAAGACTCGGGACTGACCGTGATCAAAGTATTGATTGAAGAACCGCAGCTGGCCTCGGATATAGGAAATTTTGTCGCTCAGTATATCAAAGATTACATCCGGATGCAACAGGGAGCCCGTTCAAGGAAGTATCGTATTTTTGTGGAGGACCGACTGAATGACTCTAAAAATGAGCTTGCGGCTGCTGAGGATAAACTGACTGATTTTCGAAAAAAACATCCCCTGGCTTTGGATACTCCCGACCTGCAGCTGAGGCGGGGGAGACTGTTGCGCGATGTTGAAGTAAATCAGGAGGTCTATATCACCTTGCGGCAGCAATTTGAACTCGCCAGTATTGAAGAACTGAAAGAAACAGCGGTCATCAATATTCTCGATGAAGCTGAGCCGTCCGTTGAGATCACAAAACCCAAGCGTCTATTAATTATCACAGTCAGCATCCTGGGCGGCTTTGTCCTGAGTCTGATTCTGCTGAGTTTCAGTTTCACCTTTTCAGGGGAAAACGTAAAATCCTCTGTAAACGAGCAGTGACCGGTGAACGGCCGGCCGGAATCTGTATAAATACCTGCATAATCGACTCTGATAACCTGAAGCTCATCAATCTCATTTTGGGATTGAATTTGAACGGAACGAAGTATTGACTGGCAAGCTGCATAAATATCTTAAACCTTTTGATCCCCGGATAAGAGAGCTGGTGAGGGGCTCTTTCGTAGCTTTTTTCTTTAAATTTCTGGGTGGTCTTCTGATTTTTGGACTGAATGCATATATAGCCAGAGCCTTGGGAGCGGAAAAAGCCGGAATCTATTTTTTATCCTTTACGATTACGACCATCATCGTGAATATCGGCCGATTCGGTATGGATAATACCATCGTACGCTATATTGCCGCGTATGCCTCTTCCGATGACTGGTCTCATGTGAAAGGTATTTACCGGGAAGGGATTGGAATCACTATCGTCGGAACCTTTGTGCTGACCGTACTCGCTTTTCTGCTCTATCCCACATTGGCAGTTTCTGTTTTTCAAAAACCGGAGCTTCTGCGGCCCCTGAATATGATGCTTGTGCTAATAGTTCCGACAGTTTTAACGGTGATGGTCGGGGAAGCCTTTCGCGGATTGAAAAAAATTGCCAGGACCACTTTCCTGCAAAACATAATTACACCTGTGCTGATCATCTGCAGTTTTCTGCTATTTGGCGTACGGGGTGAGATAGATTTGATCATCAAATATTTCACTCTGGGTGTCTTGTTGTCAGCCGGAGTTGCGCTCGTGCTTTGGCTGGTTTCAAATCCCAGACTGAAAAATGTGAAAGCTGCATATCTTTCATCAGAATTGATAAAAATGAGCAGACCTCTTTTTCTGGTAAATGTGCTGAATCTGCTGATACTATGGTCTTCAACTTTGATTCTGGGCATATTCAGGGGGAATGACCAGGTGGGGATTTACAACCTGGCGACGCGCACAGCCGGGCTTATGAGTTTCATGATCGTCTCCCTGAATGCTATCGCAGCACCGCAGTTTGCCGAATTGTATCATCGTGGGGAATTTAAGCTTTTGAAATATACGACGCGGAAGATAACTAAAATGATCATCATTGTTTCATTACCGGTTCTGGCCGCTTTTCTGATTTTCCCACGAAGTATTATGGGTATTTTCGGAGAACAATTTGTCTCAGGTGCTTCCATTCTGTTTATATTAACCCTGGGACACTTCGTCAATGTTTCCACAGGCTCGGTTGGTTATCTTCTCATGATGAGCACGCATGAAAAACTCGTTCGAAATATTACAATATTAGTTGCTGTCTTTAACGTTGGACTGAATTTTTTATTAATCCCGCCTTTTGGTATGACCGGGGCTGCAGTCACGGCGGCCTCAAGTATGTTACTGTTGAACGGAACGCTGCTGGTTATGGTGAAGAAAAGATTACATTTCTGGACAATCTCTTTTTTGGACCGCCTGTTTCCCGGACCGGGAGATGAAATAGTATGAAGGTCTCACACAAAAACAGATCAGCAGCTCTCCCCGTTTATTTCATAGCGGTAGCTGTCGGAAGCGGTACAAATTCATTGTCAAACAGAATTATTCGGTGTTGATATCAAATTGATTGCATTAATGGACGAGTACTTCGGAAGAATTAGCCCCCAGATCAGTGAATTCATAAGAGGGTCCTTAACGGCATTTATACTGAGGGCTGTTGGTGCGGTGTTAGTTTTTTCGGTGAATGCTTATATTGCAAGAAGCCTCGGTGTGAATAATTCCGGTGTTTATTTTCTTAGCGTCACACTGACTGCAATTATTATTCATATCTGCAGATTTGGTCTGGATAACTCTATTGTAAGGTTTATCGCAGCATATTCTTCCACCGGGAAGTGGGCTCTCGTTAAGGGGGTCTTTACTGAAAGCTTCATCATAACCATCGCTGGTGCAGTTATACTCTCAGCCGCCTGGTATATGCTGATTCCATATTTTTCAATCGATGTTTTTAAAAAGCCGGAATTAATTATACCCTTAAGATTCATGGTGATTTTCATATTACCATCCGCTTTAATAGTACTAATTGCGGAAGCGTTCCGGGGTCTAAAGAAAATTGGAAGAACAGCCTTCCTTCAGAATATATTTGTTCCGATGTTTGTACTTGTCGGATTTCTGCTTACTGGTATCTCTGATAATATCAGCCATATAATCAAACTCTACGTAATTGGGATTTATTGCGGTGTATTCGTAGCAATGTTTTTATGGCGGCAGGCCACACCTGAATTGAAATCAGTATCCTCCGAATATATAACTTTAAAATTAGTTAAGACAAGCTTACCGCTGTTTTCAGTGAATATTATGTATATCTTGACTCTATGGATATCCACGATTGTCATGGGAATATATTATGGAAACGCACAGGTTGGCATATATAATGTTGCTTTTCGGACAGCAAACCTGATGAGCTTCGTCATCGTTTCAATTAATGCAATTGCAGCACCTGTTTTTGCAGGGCTGTATCATCAAAATAAATTTGATCAGCTGAAAACGACTGCCCAGAAATTAACGGGTGTTATGACAGTTTTGACTTTGCCCTTATTAGTATTAATGATCATTTTTGCAGGTAATATTATGTCGATTTTCGGAAGTCAGTTCGGCGCTGGCAGTAGCGCTCTAATCATTTTGGTGATCGGCTATTATGTAAATGTGGCAACCGGCCCAGTTGGTATATTATTGATGATGAGCGGTAATGAAAAACTTTTGAGAAATAATCTGGTATCGGTAACATTGTTAAACATCATATTAAGTTTTATTTTAATCCCCAAATATGGAATTGTCGGTGCGGCAATTACTTCGACGATAACTATGGTTGTTCAACATACTATATCTATGACTATGGTGAGATTTAAGTTGAAATTCTGGACAGTGCGATTAGCCGATATAGTCGAGAATAAGATATGAAGCAGCCCTTTAAGCTCTTTAGATGATGAGGTCATCCGTTGCAAATAAATGATGGAACCAAACAGGTTACATTGCCTGATTTTTTAATTGTTGGTGCCGCCAAAAGCGGAACAACATCACTGTATTATTATCTCGGGCAGCATCCGGCTATATTCTTACCCAAAATAAAGGAGCCCTGGTTCTTTTCCCATGCTCGTGAGGACGTAAAAATCATACATCCGGCATCCGGAGAATTATTAAAAAAATATTTGATTCTTAATCTAGATCAATATGTGAATCTTTTTAAATCTGCAAAACCGGATCAATTATGTTGCGAAGCATCAACATCATATCTGTTTTTATATGAGCAAACTATTGGAAATTTGAAATCAATCTATGGGAATGCCAGTGATGATCTTAAAATAATTATTATATTGAGGAATCCAATATTTCGAACCTGGTCACATTATCAGATGCATGTCAGGGACGGGTCCGAAAAATTACCTTTTAATCAGGCCATAAAGCCAGGCGTAATTCAGGCACGGCTGGAGAAGAACTGGGGACCAACCTTTGACTATATAGGGTACGGAAAATATTTTCAGCAAGTGAAGTCATATCTGAGACATTTCAAAAACACAAAAGTAATTCTATATGATGATTTAATTGAAAATCCGAAATCCACACTCAATGAACTGCTGACCTTTTTAGGCTTGAGTGATGCATTTGAAATGAAATTCGATCAAAAATACAATACTTCCGGATTACCCAAAAACGAGATTGCAAAACATTTGGGAAATTTTATTTACCAAGATAATAAAATTAAAGCTGTTCTGAAATATTTATTGCCATCCGGCACCAGGTCTCGATTGAAGGTTTGGCTCGGCCAACGACTTTTTCAAAAAAATATTTTACCAAAAGAAAATAAAATGCTGCTGGCTGAATTGTTCAAAGATGATATTCAATTGCTTAGCAGGCTGATTAATAAAAACCTGGACCATTGGCTGGATTGAGGATTAATAAGAAAGTGGCGAAAAAAATCAACATCTTATTTGTTCATCAATCTGCTGATTTGTACGGTTCCGATAAAATGCTGCTGGCACTGGCAACCGGGTTGGACCCCGAAAGATTCAATCCCATTGTGATCCTTCCCTGTGACGGTCCTCTGTATGCTGAGTTGAAAAAAAAGATCAGGTTCGTTTATATTTCTCCCCTGGTAAGAGTGGGGAGAAGTTTAATTAATTTGCGATATTTGGCCTCATTACCTTTTAAGATATATACAACCTCAAGAAGGCTTGATAAAATATTGGCAGGCCAGTCCATTGATATTGTCCATACAAATACCCTGGCCGTGTGGACCGGAGCATTCTGGGCGCGTCGGAATAAAATTATTCATATCTGGAATGTCAGGGAGTTGCTTGTCGGTCCGGGATGGGTCAATAAGCTGATCGCACATTTAATTGACTACTATTCGTTTAAGATAATAGGTAATTCTAATGAGACGATAAAGTCTTTGGTTGAATATAACAAACATCTATCGAATAAAGTATCTTACATTTATAACGGAGTTGCACCGGCTCAGATTATTCAAAACAGTGCAATCATCAGAAAAAGTCTGAATATCCCGTCAGACGCGATAGTTATCTCACTGGTTGGCAGAATTAATCGCATGAAGGGTCAGAAATTATTAATCAGGGCCGGAGAAATATTAGCCGACAGAGTTTCTGAAATTAACCTCATTTATTTGTGTGTGGGGAGTCCTCCTCAAAAACAGGATAAATTTCTCGTTGAATTAGACAGAATTATTGAGACCTCAAAGATAAGGCATTCAATTAAGAGACTGGACTATCGTGAAAAAATCTCATCAATCTGGGAAATAACAGATATCTGTGTTGTACCCTCCACGGAGCCGGAGTCATTCGGACTGGTTGCCGTTGAAGCGATGCGGGCCGGGAAACCTGTAATTGCAGCTGATCATGGCGGAATAAGAGAGATTATCGAACACGATATCACGGGATTAAGATTCACGCCGGGAGATCATGAGGCCCTGGCAGAAGCATTGGAGTTGCTGATCCGCAACAAGGAATTAAGAGATTCAATGGGCCGGGCCGGGTTGAAACGCTATAAAGACAAATTTACCAGGGCACAATTCATCTCTAAATTCCAGAATGCATATTATAATTTACTGAAAAAGGGCACGGTTGAAATTTGATAAATTAAATATCAGAACCGTGACAGCCCTGATTCTCTTGTTGTCGGTTTCAATTTCTATTTTTCTGTCAATAAAAGCAATGACGGCCGTGCTATTATTAATCCTAATAATTTGGATTAGTCTGACGACAAAGTTAGATCATCAAATAATTATTGATATTCTTCCCCTTGTGGCTCTGATGCTGGTGGGGCTTTTATTTGCCTGGGACCATGAGTTGTACAATATTTTCAAAGATATCTGGTATATGGGCAAGGCGATGTTGTTTCTCATTCTGGGATATGTCCTGATGACCCATATCCGGGAGCCACGTTTATTGTTCAGGATGCTTGTACTGGCCGGGCTTATCACCTCATTGTACCGCATCCTGCAATTTGTTTTTGCTCCTGAATTGTTGAAAATTTCCTTTATCGAGATGCGCAGAGTTATCGGCAGTGGAAATTTCAACACGGTCCTGGCTCTGGCCGTACTTTATACCTGTCGCGTCAACCGCATCATACTGTTCAGCAAACGGACCGACCTGCTCATTGCAGTGGTGGCGATGTTGGCACTCATCTCCTCCTATTCCAGAACTTACTGGGTTTCCTTTATTGTAATTGTACTCATATCAGGCAACTATCTGAATTTGAAAAGGCCGCGACGACTCATCTTGCTCGCCCTTTTCGGAGCTGGTCTGGTGGCGGTTTTTCTGCTGGATTCTCCGGATAAGCTGGATCCTGAGAACATGTCCTTTATCGAAAAAATAACCTATTCGTTCAAAGAAGTGGATATTCGTAATCAAATCGATTACATGGATCGCAACATCAACTGGAGAGGCTATGAAGCTTACCGGGGGATAATGACTTACAGCAAAGGGTCGGTTCCCGAATTGTTGCTCGGACAGGGATTTGGCACGCTGGTTGACCTGGGGTTTTATATTCCTTTGGGTGGTTACCGCATCCGCTATATCCCGATTTTACACAACGGCTATGTCTATATTGTATTAAAAACCGGAATTTTGGGTATCCTAATTTATGTATATCTGTTTTTGAGCCTGGCAGGCCGGGGGAGAAAGCTGGTGAAATCCAGTCCGGATCCGTTACTCAGGGCTGCAGGGAAGTTGGTCACAGGTTTGAGCATCGTATTTCTACTGACCACACTCGTCATGGCAGGTTTGTTCAGCAAAGAAGAATTATTATCCGCAACAATCTTTCTGGGAGCTTTACTGGCTTTGACGACGGGCTTTGTGACTGATGAACCGCAGAATCCCATAATCTCAGCAGAAGGGGCAGAAACCGTCTGATGGTTGGCCGGGCTTCCAAATCCAGGTTTCCACAAACTAAAGCCGTCTCTATTTTAGGGACCCGGGGTATCCCTGCGGGGCATGGGGGGTTCGAGACTCTGGCGGAACATCTGGCCCTCTATTTGGTGCGGAAAGGCTGGAAAGTCACCGTTTATTGTCAGCGAGAGAGCCGTGGTAAAATCTACGAAGATGTCTGGAAGGATATCCGCCGCGTACATATACCCGTTATTTCCGGTCGTTCAATCCACACCATTCTGTTTGATTTGAAGTCCGTCATTCACACTTCCCGTGAAAATTCTGTTAAGCTGACCCTGGGATATGGTACTTCCGTTTTCTGGTTGATCTTCAAATTGAAAAAAATTATCAATGTCTGCAATATGGATGGTGTGGAGTGGCGTCGAAGAAAATGGTCCTATTTGCAGCGACTGTGGCTGCGGCTCAATGAAAAATCGGCCGGCATTCTGGCTACACATCTCATTGCCGATAGTCCTGAGATCGAACGTTATTTGCTTGAAAGACTGCCCCGGGATAAACTGACCATGATCCCTTACGGGGCTTTTCATATTACTTCGGCTGATGAGCAGATCATCAATGACTGGGGCCTGGAAAAGTATAATTACATTCTTACGATTTGCAGAATAGAAGAGGATAATTCTCTCCTGGAAATCATCATGGCCTTTAATCAGAGACCCCGTCCTGAAAAGCTGGTAATTGTCGGCGGTGTTGATTTTGAAAGGGAACGTTACCACTGGAAATTGCGGACCGTGGCCAATGATTCGACAGTATTTTTAGGTCCTGTTTATGATGAGGCCAAGGTCAATGCACTCAGGCATTTTGCAAAATTGTATGTGCATGGGCACACGGTTGGGGGGACCAACCCTTCGCTGGTTGAGGCCATGGGCGCCGAGCTTCCCATCCTGGCCCGGAATAATCCGTATAACCGCTGGGTGGCAGGCGCTGAAAATCATTATTTCGATTCCATTCCGGACTGCAGCCGTGAATTCGACAAATTGCTGACTTCACCGGATTTGCTGCGAAGCATGTCAAAGAGCAGTACACAGAGGTTTCAAAAACGTTTCCGGTGGGAAATGATACTTGGCGAATACGAGAGAGTCCTGCATAAATTTACCGGTGAGATGGAAGCGTTCAAATGATCCCTGAGATACATATATATTTCGTAATTCTGATCCCATTCCTGTTGACGATGGTGATGATGCCTGTTGGTGTGAAACTTTTGAATTATCTGGATATACTGGACCACCCGGATTTCCGCAAGCAGCACGCCCGCCCCACGCCCGGAACCGGTGGTATCATTTTCTTCATTCCCCTGCTCATTTCGGTGATCATTTTTATGGACTTCAGTACCGAATTAGTCACCTATGGCGCGGGAGTTACTTTTTTGGTCATGGTGGGTTTAGCGGATGACATCAGAACACTGTCACCCTACAACAAATTATTTGCCCAGGCTCTGGCGGCACTGCTGTTTGTGAGCATAACCCGGCAGTATTTACAAATTCCTTTTCTCTCAAATCACCCTGCAGTCTCAGCAATTCTGACGATCATTTATATAGTGGCGGTGACTAATTCTGTAAACCTCATCGACGGTTTGGATGGTTTGGCTGCCGGGTTGGGGATCATCGGCATCGGAGTCCTCTCTTTTTTCCTGCAGGGGACCGAATTTTTTATTCTGATCCTGATCATAGCCGGAGTGATCTTCGGTTTTCTGAGAGCCAACACATTTCCGGCAATGATCTTCATGGGGGACAGCGGCAGCTATTTTATTGGTTATTCTTATGCCATCATCAGTATTGTCGCCATCCGGGAAGCATCTATCCCTTTTTGGGTTCCCATTCTGATCCTGGGTGTTCCCATCATTGATATGACGGTTGTTTTCTTTCAACGTCTTCTTCATCACAAGAATGTTTTCGTGGCGGACAGGAGTCACATCCACTTTCGGATCATGGACCTGGGGATATCACATAAAAATACGGTTTTCCTACTCTACTCAATTCAGAGCATAGCAGCTTTGCTGACTTATGGTTATCTCAGTTCTTTCAGCAGCAGGCTGGTTGCCGCCTTAGCCCTGCTCATAATCTTCACGGTGCAGCACATATTTCTGATCCTGCGTTTGGATCTGGGTCATCAAAAACCTTTGAAGATTCCATTCTACACTGTTGTCTTTGAAAAATTTCCTTTTCTCAAAAAGGCCTATATTTATTTTTTTCTTTCACTGCTCTTTGCAATTTCAATCAATCAGATATATGAATCCCCGGTTGTAGGGCACAGGGGAATTGTCATGGTTTTTGTCGCCCTGGTCACGGCCTATCTTTTCATTCTCGATAAAAATGCGGGCCGCACCGCTAACGTCAGTATCGGAATGATCCTGCTGGCAGGTCTGAACATTATCATCAGTCAAATGGGGAGCATGCCCATTGAACTAAAGTTTCCTGAAATCTATTTATGGCTTTTGCTTGTGCTGGGTGTACTTTTTTCTGCTCCCGGAATGTTTAAGCAACATAATATTTTTGATTCTCCCACTGAATTCCTGCTCATAATCATTCTGCTGTTCTCGACCCTGCATCATTCGGACAAGGTTCTGTCAGTTACTGGTTATCTGCTTATTTTGCTGTTTGTCGTCTATAAGATACTGTTGCAGAGCGAGGTTGTGAGGAGATATAATCTGATTTATGTCATCAATATTTTAACTGCCACGGCGATCATCATCAAGAGTCTGTAAATTGACATCCGGAAGCTTCCATTACATTTCTGCTATAAAACACGTTGTGGAATATTGCATTAGAACGAATCTCGCAGGCGGTAAAGCAGAACAGTGAGAATTTTGGTAACAGGTGGTGCCGGTCTGATCGGGTCTCATCTTTGCGGCCGGCTGTTAAATGACGGACACGAGGTTGTATGCATGGACAATTTACACACCAGTACGGGGCAGAATATCAGGCCTTTTGCGGATCGACCGGGATTTAGCTTCGTCGAGCAGGACATCACAGTGCCGCTGGATATAGCTGCCGAGCGCATTTACAATCTGGCCTGTCCGGCCAGTCCGGTACATTATCAATCGGATCCCGTGAGAACAGTAAAGACCTCGGTACTGGGTACAATTAATGTGCTTGAAACGGCCCGGAAATATAAGTCCCGCATTCTCCAGGCCTCCACCAGTGAGATCTACGGAAGCCCGCTGGTGCATCCACAGCCCGAAAGCTACTGGGGAAACGTCAATCCAATTGGGAAACGCTCCTGCTATGATGAAGGCAAGCGCTGTGCGGAGACACTGTTTTATGATTACCGGCGCCAGTTTGAGGTTGATATCAGGGTAGCCCGCATTTTCAATACTTATGGTCCGGGCATGTCTTTTAATGATGGCCGCGTGATCGGCAATTTCATCTTACAGGCGCTCTCCGGCAAAGACCTCACACTTTATGGTGACGGCTCGCATACACGCAGTTTTTGTTATGTATCGGATATGGTCAGCGGTTTGATAAATTTGATGGAAAGTGACCTCTGCCAGCCGGTTAATCTGGGTAATCCTCTTGAGATCAGCATGAGCAGACTGGCTGAAGAGATCATTACACTGACGGGTAGTACTTCCGGTGTCGTATATCTGCCTCTGCCCGAGGACGACCCGCAGCGCCGGAACCCGGATATAACACTGGCAAAATCAGATCTCGGCTGGACGCCTGCCGTTGCTCTGAAAGCCGGTCTGGCAGAAACGATCCGGTACTTCAAAAAAATGGCTGCAGGAGCATGATTAACAGATTACGGCTCACACTACTGGTTTGTCTGTTGACGGTGCCGCTATTTCCTCAGGGTCTGACCACAGAATCTTCGTTGACGGAGCGCATCAACCAGGAAATAGGTTCCATCCTGAACCATGAACTCCCGGATGACCTTTTTCTACAGCCGGTGAGGGAAAGTACTCCCGGTCCGGATTATTTCAACATGGTTGGCAAATTATCCAATAAAGTGCGGATTGAGCCGGTGCTGGCCCTGCGGTACAGCAGTTCCGGATTTGAGCTCTCGCCCGCCTACGTGCCGTCAGGAGTGCTCTGGCTCACGCCCGGTGTAAAGGTTTCAGGCACCTTCCCTATCTTTGCGCCGTATATTAACCTGTGGGTTTATGTCTGGGGAAGATTCGACAAGCATACGGCTCTGAGTACAGCCGGAGATCCCATCAGCACAGCCGGTAAATTATTTCCTTTTGAACCTCGGCTGAACGCTGATTTTCATACCAAAACCCTGTGGCCTGATAATGGAGTCGATTTTGATGAGGGGCAGGGAGGAATCGCACTCATGTCATCGAAATTTGAGTTGGCTTTCGGTAAATTCCGTACGGCTGCGGGTCCTTCGACTCAGAGTAACCTGGGCATATCGGCTACTATGCCGGCCTTCGCTCAGGTTCATCTGCTCTATCGTATCTCACCGCGGATCCGCTTCACCTCTTTCATGGGGTCGCTGTATTCCAATATCCCCGATCTGGGACTGTATGGCGAGCTCTACGAAGACTCATTAACCAGTAAGGATAAATACCCTGTCTATGCGCGCTACATAGCCCACCACCGGCTGGATTTGTATCTCCGGGACAATTTCAGGGTGGGCTTTTACGAACAGGTTATTTTAGGCGGCTCAGGTTCGGTGCTGGAATATATCAACCCGGTTCTTCCTTATTGGTCCGCCCAGCACTCTCTGGGTGACATCGACAATATTCAAATGGGGTTTGACTGGGATTTGATTTTCGGCGGAACCCGTTTTTACGGTGCTTTTTATATGGACGAATGGGCACCCTATCAAACTTTTAATGCCGGGAAGAACCACAACTGGTTTGCCCTGCAGGCCGGCGTCACAAGGGTGATCGATTTTCCGGAGCATCCGCTGTACATGAATCTCGAATACACCTGGTGTGATCCCCGAACCTATATCCATCGCTTTGCAATCAACAATCCCCGCCATTATGACTATCCCATCGGTTTCTGGGCCGGCGGCAATTCGGATGATCTGCGCTTTAGGATCCAAACCAGCCTGACTAAGTTGGATATCATGCGCTTGTCGCTGGAAAGTACCCGCTGGGGAGAGCAGGATATTGCTGCGATCTACGATGAAAATTTTCATCAATTTCTGAGCGGCCCGGTCTTCAGTAGAACGGTGCTGAAACTGGAATGGGAGCGGCAACTGAAACATAATTTTATTTTCAATCTGTCTTTGGCGGAATTCAGGACAGACCGGCTTTATAATAAAAATAATTTTATGGATTTGATGCTGTCAATACGTTATAATATTTCCAGGTAATATTGTTATGAAAGCAGTGAAATCCGGTATAAGCAGTGAGAGTCCCCTAAATTCAGCAGACAGGTATGCGCAGCGAAAAATTTTCAATTCTAAAGAGAGTACAGAATTAAGCTATGTTATCAATTAAATTTATCAGAAATAATACACAGCGGGTACGTGAGGCCATATCCGGTAAACATACGGAAGCTGATATAGATGAAATCCTGGGTCTGGATGAGCAGCGTCGAAGTATCCTGAAGGAAGTAGAAGATCTGAAGGCTCTGCGCAATAAAAATTCGGCAGCCATCGCCACACTCAAGCGGGCCGGGGAGGATGCCTCCGCTAAAATAACCGAGATGCGCGAAGTCTCTGACAGAATCAGGGTACTTGATTTACAATTAAAGGAGGTTGAGGGCCTGCTGAATGAAAAGCTGCTGTATGTACCAAACATTATCTGCCCGGGCGTACCCGTAGGGACGGACGAGTCCGATAACAGATTTGTCCGGGAGTGGGGCAGCCAGCCGAGTTTTTCCTTCCCTCTGAAGGACCATCTGCAAATCGGTGAGGAGTTACATCTATTTGATCTCAAAAGAGCCGTGAAAATTTCCGGTTAGGGTTTCCCGCTTTACACCGGCAAAGGAGCCAGACTGGAACGGGCACTCATCAATTTCATGTTGGATTACCACACTGAACAGCAGGACTATACGGAATTGTTTCCACCTTTCCTCGCCGGAAAGTCGGCCACTCAAACAACGGGTCAGTTACCCAAGTTTGAAGAGGATATGTATAAAATTCCCACAGATGACCTCTACTGTATCTCCACTGCCGAGATCCCCGTTACCAATATCCATGCCCATGAGATTTTGGAAGAAAGTGATCTGCCCCGTAAATACACAGCCTACAGCGCCTGCTTTCGCCGGGAAGCCGGAAGCTACGGCAAAGAAACCCGCGGTTTGCTGCGGGTTCACCAGTTCAACAAGGTTGAGATGGTGAAATTTGTCACGCCGGAGACCTCGTATGAAGAGTTAGAGTTGCTTACCGCAGATGCGGAAATCATTTTACAACTCCTGGGTCTGCATTACCGGGTTGTTGAGTTAAGCACAGGGGACCTGTCCTTTTCGGCGGCCAAGTGCTACGATATAGAGGTCTGGGCTCCGGCCATGGAGAAGTATCTGGAAGTCTCCAGCTGCAGTAATTTTGAAGATTTCCAGGCCAGGCGCGGCAATATCCGCTACCGGAGAAGGTCGGATAATTCGGTACAACTCGTGCATACTCTCAACGGATCAGGTGTGGCTACTCCCCGACTGATGATTGCCCTGCTGGAGACCTTTCAGAATGAGGACGGCACCGTTTCCCTTCCCGAACCCCTGCAGCCCTATTTTAAAGGCAGCAGCCTGAGCCTGTGAGATACAGAATCCGTACAGTCTGGATACTGCTTAATCTGGTTATCGCTACGATAGTCATTGGTATTTTAGTATTACTCACGGGGTTTCCGGACACCCGTAAAAAGTATGTCGGGTGTATGCCCCGCTGGTGGTCAAAATGGGTTCTGTGGTCTTCCGGGCTGGAATACGAAGTGAGCGGCCTGGAAAAACTTGATCCGGGAGCAAAATATGTTTTTGTGGGGAATCACGAAAGTGCACTGGATATCCCCGTTGCCGTTGCCTGCCTGCCCTACAATATTGTATTTCTGGCAAAAAAAGAACTTTTTCGCATCCCTCTTTTCGGTTGGGGTATGTATGCTGCCGGCATGGTAAGGGTCGATCGACAGAATCGTGAAAAAGCCGCACTTTCAGTCGACCGGGCCGTACGCTATCTGAAACGCTCCTGCTCCTCGGTTCTCGTGTACCCTGAGGGCACCCGTTCACGGACAGGAGAACTGGGCAGATTTAAAAAAGGCAGTTTTTTGTTAGCCATCCGGACGCAACTGCCGGTGGTCCCCGTAACGATCATCGGTTCTCGTGAAGTATTACCAAGGAACAGTCTCCGGTTCAGACGAAAAAAGATCCGTCTGATCGTGGAAACACCCATTATTACCCGGGGCCTGACGGAGAATAAAAGGGATGAACTCCTGAAAACGACCTACCGGGTAATTTCAGCGGTGAAGAGCGGGAAGTCGTAAGTGCAAAGGCCCGACTTCTGTTGCCTTTTACGCTGGTATTATGCGTAAATTCCCCAGTTGTCATGATTTGATTTAATGCAATATCAGCCCGTCGAAATTAAAAACCGTGTTTTCACACTTAAAATCTCGGAAGAGGCGAGTCTTTATCCCCTGTGGCAAAAACAGCGCGGCAATACTTTTGAGACATCGCAAGGTGCTGTCACAATTGTTGATCCGGGTGTGCTGAATCCATATTCAGGTCCTGATTTTCGAAATGCCGTTATCCGGTTCAAATCAGGCAAAGTACGCCGGGGGGATGTTGAAATTCATCAGAATGCTCAAGGCTGGGCCCGCCACGGGCATAAAAATGACCCCGCCTATGCCAATGTTATCCTGCAGGTGATCAAAGATGGCAGCCCGGCGGATATTGCTTTAAACGATATACGGCGTATTCCTACCCTGGTGCTCAACCAACTGACCGGCAAACCCGGGCAGAGCTGTCAGGCACTTGCCCCGGAGTTGGGAGCCGGGATCTTCGGAAAGCTGATCCGCTGTTTCAGCCTTCAGCGCTGGGAAGAGTTGAAGTTGCGCTTCTCATCTCCAGATGCACAGAATGTGGTCGTGCGGACCCTGAGTTTGATTGATCCCAAAAGCAACTCACGTTCAGTGGCGAAATTACAATTATTTGTGCTGCAGCAGTTGGCCGGCGAGCACATATCAATCCCGGCGATTTTGCAGGCCTGTGTGCTCTACACTGACAGGCTGAACTGGGTTATGGGTCGCAAACGCCCGTTGAGTCATCCCCGTTACAGGGTAGCTCTGCTGGTTCTGCTGGCAGTCCTTCTGGCGACGGACCCGGGGAAGATCGGTGATATAACCCTTAATACACTGCAGGAATACTGCCGCATCCTGACCCGGCGGGGGTTTTTAACGCCCGGAGCATCTAGTCTGGAAGAAATCATGGGGAATATCGTCCTGCCGTTCAGGGCGGTTCAAGAGGGCAGCGATCTTTTTGACCGCTGGATGAAGCTGCCCGTACAGACTTACGGACTCGTCAAAAAACGGTTGAGAACCTGGAATTTTAAGCCCAAAATCACTTTTGGATTCCAGCAGGGGATCCTTCAATTGGAGAAAGAATTTTGTCAGCCCGGAGGCTGTGAAAATTGTCCCTTGATAAACCATGAAGTGTTCATTGCCTGACGTAATTGAAATAGGATAAATTTAACGCTTGAAAAATTTAACGAAAACGTACATTATCGGGGCAGTTACTGTTCTCTGGTATCTCTTGCCGGGGTATGCCACGGGATTTGAATTCTCCACGGAATCCCTGAACATCAGTGATGTTTCACCAAAGGGATCCAGGATTGAAATCCTGCCGGATTCGACGCATCAGAAGGAATTTCCCGAGGAGTCTGATCTATACGACAGCCGGATGGCCGAGACCAAGACCTTGTTTGCAGATGCCATCATCGCCGATGTAAGCGGGGACACACTCGAGGCGGTCTATCTCTTTGAACTGGTTTTTGAGGCCTTATCAGAATTGAAGGATGTCACCGTAGCGGATGAGTTTCAATATCTTGAATTCAACCGGATGCTCACTGCGGCAATCGATTATTATGAGAATGATGCAGAGACAATTTCATCTGCGGATAACGGTCTCTCCGTATCCATTCTCAGGGATAAACTAAATGAATTTATCTATAATCAAACCCTGGACGACCTGGAATATGTGGAAGAAAGTGTAGAGATCATTCCCGGGCATGTGCCTATTACTTACAACCGGAAAGTTGCCAGTATTATTAAATTTTACCAGACCAAGGGCCGGCAGAGCGTGCAGAAATGGCTGGACAGGATGGATCGGTATAAATCCATCATCCTTCCGATCTTAGAAGAAGAAGATGTCCCCCCGGAAATTTTTTACCTTGCCATGATTGAAAGCGGTTTGAAGCCTGATGCCTACTCACACAAGTACGCTTCAGGTTTGTGGCAGTTTGTGAAATCCACCGGTAAATTATACGGCTTAAAAAGTACCTGGTGGATCGATGAACGCAACGATTTTGAGAAATCCACCCATGCTGCGGCGCGTCACATGAAGGATTTATATGCTGAATTCGGAGACTGGTATTTGGCCTTTGCAGCCTATAATTCCGGTGCGGGTACGGTTAAGCGGGCTATAAAACGCAATCACACCAGAGATTACTGGAAGTTGACCCGTCTGCCCAGAGAGACCCGCAACTATGTCCCCAACATCATGGCGGCGATTTATATTTCTAACAACCCCGAGAAATGGGGCTTTCATGTTGATCCCGAACCGGTTCTGTCCTGGCAGGAAGTGGAGATCGACAAGCCCGTAAAACTGGATGTCATTGCCAAATGCTCCGGCTTAGGGGTCAAGACGCTGTTGCAGTACAATCCTGAATTGCGCAAAGGAGTGATTCCTCCTTTGAAAGAGAATGAAAGCTATTCATTCCGTCTGCCGGTGAATGCCAGCCCGCAGTTTGATTCTCTGTTTGCTCTGGTGGAGATAGAGCCCAGTGACGAGCTGATCATTTCGGATCACAGGGTGAGGAAGGGGGAAAGTCTGTGGCTCATTGCCAAGAAATACGGTGTCCGGATTCAGGATATTGTTTCCATCAACAAATTACAAAGTGCCCGGTATATAAAACCTGGTCAGATCCTGAAGATTCCCCTTAAGGGTTATGCTGACTACCGCATTGAAAACAGCGACTCGCGCAAAATCTATCACACGGTCAAATATGGTGATACTTTAAGCGGTATCGCCATGCGGTATCACACTTCGGTAAATAAAATAAAAAAATGGAATGGTCTCAGGGGGGATTTCATTCGTAAGGGTCAGAAACTGATCATTTGGACCAAGGTATGAGGAGGATGACTTCTTCGAAATGGGTTCCCTGGGTTATAGTCGTGATCCTGGTGTTTATTGTGCTGCCTTTATGGTTTGGCGGAGATTTGCAACTGGCCGGCGGGCCCCGGCTGGGGCTGATTGAAATCGACAGGCCCATTTATTCATCCCGTCAGATTGTAAAGGACCTGAATTATTTTGAAGATCGGGAGGACATTGACGGTATTCTGATCAGGCTGGAGACACCGGGTGGAGCGGTTGCGGCCAGTCAGGAAATTTTTGAGAAGGTCAAATCCATTGCCAGGGGTTACAAACCGGTTGTGGCCTCAATGGGAAATGTTGCAGCCTCAGGCGGGTATTATATTGCCCTGGGAGCGGATTCAATCGTTGCCAACCCGGGTACTGCTACGGGATCTATCGGCGTGATCATGGGTTATCCCGTGATCAGTGACCTGATGGCCAAACTGGGAGTGGGATATCAACAGATCCGAAGCGGAGAATTGAAAGACAGCGGTTCTCCTTTTCGTGAAGTAACGGCTGAAGATAAGGCCTATTTTCAGGACCTGATCGATAATTTATTTGAGCAGTTCGTCCGGGATGTAGCCCAGATGCGAAATAAAACAGTGGTAGAAGTTCGCAAACTGGCAACCGGACAGGTCTATTCCGGTTCTCAGGCGTTCTCTCTCGGCTTGATCGATCGGTTGGGAACATTTGAAGACGCCGTTTACCTGGCGGGGCACATGACCGGCATTCCCGGGAAACCGGTACTGGTAAAACCCCCGGGGCCTAAACGAAGTCTGATTGAGGTCCTGTTGGGAGACCTGGTGGTCAAATTGCCCCGGGGACTGACGCATCCGGTTCCGGAATACATGCTTCCCTGAAACGGTCAGGATTAATTATTTTGATTAAACGGTGAATAAAAATGACAAAAGCAGATATTATCAAAGAAGTCGCGGCAATGACCGGCATTCGGAGACAAGAGACCGAAGCCGTATTTGAGGGCATTTTGGAGTCCATCGGTAATGCGCTCAAACGCAATGAACGGGTTGATATTCGTGGATTTGGAAATTTCTCCGTCAGATTCAGAAAGGCCCGGGAAGCCAGAAATCCGGCGACCAATAAAATTGTGAAACTTGAGGACAGGAATGTTCCCGTCTTTAAAGTCTCAAAGATATTGAAAGATAAAGTAAATAAGTCACTTTTAAGAGGTTTTTAAGGAGGTTAAATGCCCTGCGGAAAAAAAAGAAAAAAACGTAAGATGAATACTCACAAACGTAAAAAACGCCTTCGTGCGAATCGCCATAAGAAGAAAATCAGGTAAGCTTCGGCCCTGAAAGGGTCAGCCTTACGGGGTTAATAAAGTTTAACCGTCTGCAGCTTCCAGATACGGAAGCAGAGGGCTTGGTTTTAAGTCCCCGGGTATTCCGGGGCAATCAGGCTTTAATGACAGTACAAAATCATTTTTCAGCACAGCCGCCAGCCTGCCACCACGGAAGTTTGGCGGTTGGTGCTGTTAGATTATCTCAATTCCGGTGTTCCTGCCGTCACGGCAGCCATTAATTCCACAAATGAAATTATCTGATCAGACCATACTCACCATAACTCAACTGAATCATCAGGTCAAATTTCAGCTTGAACGCCAGTTTAAGCATGTTTGGGTGGAAGGGGAGATCTCCAATTCAAAAAAGTATCCTTCGGGTCATTATTATTTTTCTCTCAAAGATGAGCGCAGTGAGATCAACTGTGTCATGTTCGCCAATGATTTTTCGGGAATTGATTTTCAACCTGTTCAGGGGTTGAAAGTTCTGGTCTCCGGTAATGTGTCGCTTTACCTGCCCCGGGGCCAGTATCAATTGGTTGTGCGGAACATGTATCCGGCCGGTCAGGGAGCACTTTGGCTGGCCTATGAAAGGTTGAAAAAGCGTCTCGAGGCAGAGGGTCTTTTTGACCCTTCCCTTAAAAGGAGCTTACCTGAATTTCCTGCCAGAATCGGAATAGTTACTTCCAGCAGTGGGTCGGTTCTCCGGGACATCATCAATGTTATCTCCCGAAGGGCGCCACAAGTTGAATTACTCCTGCGTCCCGCTCTGGTCCAGGGCAGGGAAGCGAGCACGGACATCGCCGCTGGGATCGATGAACTAAACGAGTATGGTAAGGTTGATCTTATTATTATAGGCCGCGGAGGAGGGTCTTTGGAAGATCTGTGGTGCTTTAATGACGAACAGCTCGCATATACGATCAGACGATCTGAGATACCGATAATTTCAGCAGTAGGACACGAATCCGATTTTACAATCGCTGATTTTGCAGCTGATCAGCGCGCGCCAACACCCTCAGCTGCTGCCGAGCTGGCAGTTCCTGACATGAAAGAACTGGTTCAGCGGATGGATTACCTGCAAAACAGACTTATCAGCCTGACGAAAAACCATATATCAACTAATAAAATCAGGATAAACGCTCTGATACGGAGACACGGCTTCCGCAGGCCCGCCTTCATTCTGGAAAAATTACAGGACCGGCTGGGAACCATAAAGCTGCAGCTGAAAGATCACTTAAGGCAAAACCTGGAACGCCACCAGCTCAATCTTAATATACTGTCTGATAAACTGATCAATTCGATGAATATCCGCTATAAAAGCACGGCTCAGCAGGTAGATGCACTCAATCAACTGTTACAGTCTCTGAATCCGGCAAATGTAATGCACAGGGGTTTTGCCATTGTCTTCAACGACGCCGGAGAGGTCATCACCAGTCCAAAAAAACTGACTATCGGTGAGGATATTAATGTTAAATTTTCCAGGGGGAAACTTCTGGCAAACGTTAAAAAGATTGTTATAAATGAAAATGAAGAATAAAGATCTGGATTTTGAATCGGCATTCCATCGCCTGAATGAAATTGTTACAACCCTGGAATCAGGTTCCGCATCGCTGGAGCAATCGCTCGAATTGTTCGAGGAGGGTATGAAACTTATTGAGTTTTCGAGAAAACAACTTTCAGATGCTGAAGAGCGGGTACAGACACTCATCAAAACTGAAAACGGCTTCAGGGAAGAGCCGGGAGTCAAATAAGCGATGCTCTTCGGTATCACCGGTAATTTTCTCAAACCTGAATTTTTTACAATTTCGGGTGTGATCTATGAGAAACTCAAAAACAGCGGGCATGAGTTCATCCTTTCAGAGCGCATGATACAGCAGGATAAAAAATTTAAAAATTACAAGGTCCGGGTTGAGCCACTGGAAGCAATAGCGGATGATCTGGATGTGATCCTGGCCATCGGTGGAGATGGCACCATTCTATCAACGGTACGAACTTACGGGAAAACGGGTATTCCCATACTGGGGATCCACATTGGCAGGCTGGGGTTTCTAACCGAATGTACGCGTCACGATTATCCCGAAGCCGTGGATGATATTCTGGCTGGGAATTATACCATAACGGAGAGAATGCTGCTAAAAGCAGCCATCGAAAACGGAAAAAAACAGAATCTTTCCTATGCCCTGAATGAAATTGTAATTGAACATGGCCTGGCCAGGATCTTAAAAATACATGTCCATGTATCCGGAGAATTTCTCAACACCTACGAAAGTGACGGAATGATCTTTACAACGCCGACGGGTTCTACGGCTTATTCGCTCTCCGCCGGCGGACCGATCATTTCACCGGATCTGGATGTGATTACGGTTACTCCCATCTGCCCGCACAGTCTGGCAGCCAGACCCATAGTTATCCCACCGGATAAGACCGTGAGTATATCCTTTGAAGAAGAACAATCAGGGATGTCGCTGACGGTCGATGGTCAGGTGCGAATACCGGTTGATTATTCATCCCGCATTATTTTAACCCGTGGGGAGTATCGGGCGAAAATGATCAGCTTCCCTAAGAGAAACACCTTTTTTCAGACTTTGCGGAAAAAACTGGGCTGGTCAGGCAATTTAAGATGACAATTAACTGTTTGCGAAACAGGAATATTGTTAGATTCGATTTATTCGCTTGTGTAAAATCTTAAAAACCCGATACATTCGGCCAGGGAATAATACCTATATGCAGAAAATTACTTACATCCGCCTTTATTTTAGAATTTATTTTCAGGTTTTGGAATAAATGGGATGTTTTGCGTAACGACCAATTCACTGAAGTTAAATATCCCATCCTGATGATGGGATTTTTTTTATCTTTGAAAAAACGGAATACAGGAAATTAAATATCACAGGGATTGCCCGCTTAACCGATAGGGAGTGTCCGGCAGGTCCAATCTCATAATTATAAGTGAAAATTTACAGCGCAAGCAGATTTTATTCAGGAGGTCATGAGAAAAATCGCAATTCAGGGATACCCCGGATCATTTCATGAAATAGCGGTAGGAAAGCTGTTCGGTAAAGATGAAATTGAGATCTTGCCCTGCAAAACTTTCAGTGATTTATTTGGGGCGGTTGTGTCACATTCGGCTCAGGCGGGCCTGGTGGCCATTGAGAATTCACAGGCCGGGAGCATTCTGAGCAATTACAGGTTGTTGAGGGAATCGGGTCTTATAATAGTCGGTGAGTATAAATTACGTATCGAACATCATCTGCTGGCCCTCCCGGGAACGGATATCTCCGCCATTCGCGAGGTTCATTCACACAGCATGGCAATTCAGCAATGCAGGGCATTTTTCAAAGCATACCCAAAAATTCGCCTGGTCAACAGCGATGATACGGCCTTCAGTGCCCATGAGATTCGGGAATATATGCTCTACGACAGAGGCGCAATCGGTAGTTTAGCCGCTGCTGAACAGTATTCACTTGATGTACTTGTCTCCAATATCGAAACTAACGGCCGGAATTTCACCAGATTCCTGATCATTTGCGATCCGAAAATTGTCAAACCGGACGGAATTCCACTGGAACCAGTTGACAAAGCTTCACTGGTAATCACTCTGGCTCATTCCAGAGGCAGTCTCGCCAGACTTCTAACTCATTTTGCAGATCATAATCTTAATCTGACGAAAATACAATCTCTGCCGCTGCTCGGACAAGAATGGAATTACCTTTTTTACATCGATTTGGTTTTTGGCGGGTTTGAAGACTATGTTTCAGCCCTCAGATCGCTCGATAAATATGCTGCGAAGTATCAAATTCTCGGCGAGTACCCCGCCTATTGCGGGGAGCCGGGAAATAACGCTGCTGATAGGGTCCTGCAAAAGCAGAAAGCCGGGGGAAAAGGTGATTAAGCCTGCGTCGAGATTATCCGATTTTAGGGAATATTATTTCTCGCGTAAGTTGCTGGAAATTGAGTGCATGAAACAGGCCGGCAGAGAAATAATCAATCTTGGCATCGGGAATCCCGACCTGATGCCGCCTGCCGAAGCGCTGAAAAATTTTCAGATGGAAATGGACAAAGGAGATGCACACGGTTATCAACCGTACCGGGGAATTAAACAGCTCCGAACATCCATGGCGCAATGGTATAAACGTATTTACGGAGTTACCATCGATGAGGAACGGGAGATCCTCCCGCTGATGGGATCGAAAGAGGGCATAACGCATATCTCCCTGGCATTTTTAAATCCCGGCGACGAGGTTTTGATACCGGATCCTGCTTATCCGGCCTACGGGTCAGTTACGAAAATGGTCGGGGCGGTTCCCAGGTACTTCCCCCTGAAGCCGGAAAGCGGATGGCTCCCGGAATTCAGAGAACTGCGGAAATCAGATCTTTCACGGGTCAGACTAATGTGGCTGAACTATCCCAATATGCCCACCGGAGTGTCTGCATCCGAAGGCCTTTTCGCTGATGCCGTGAAATTCGGCAGGGAAAATGATATATTGATCTGTCATGATAATCCGTACAGTATGATTTTGAATGATAAGCCATTGAGTATCCTGTCAGTGGGTGGTGCCAAAAAAATAGCCGTGGAATTGAATTCCCTGAGTAAATCACATAATATGGCCGGATGGCGCATCGGGCTGGTTGTTTCGGATGAGAGAAAAATCCGGTTCATCCAAACTGTAAAAAGTAATATGGATTCAGGGATGTTCAAGCCTCTGCAACTCGCAGCCGCTTCAGCCCTCGACTGTAGTAGAAAATGGTATGAGAATCAGAATGCAATTTATCAAAAACGTCAAAATATTGCCTTTCAGATTCTGGACAAAATGCAGTGCAAATATGAAAGGCAGCAATCCGGATTGTTCGTTTGGGCGCGAATTCCGCCGGAATTCAGGGATTCTGAAACTTATTCGGAGCATGTATTGAAAACCTGTGATATTTTTTTATGCCCCGGACATATTTTCGGAAGACGAGGTGAAAAATACATTCGGCTTTCACTTTGTAACAGCCAACAAATATTGAAGAAGGTATTGGGAAGAGTCGATTAATTAAGGAATTTTTAAATGTTGAATCCAGACCAACTAAGCATCAAGGGGAATCGGGAAAATTCAAAAATAATCATTGCCGGACCCTGCAGTGCGGAAACAGAAATACAAACTTTGGAAACAGCCCGGGAACTATCCAGGATTGGAATAAAAATATTCCGGGCGGGGATATGGAAACCGCGTACCAGACCCGGCAATTATGAGGGTGCTAAAACAGCTGGTTTGCCCTGGCTTAAACGGGTTAAAGAGGAAACCGGTATGTTCGTTTGTACGGAAGTGGCGACTCCCATGCATATTTATGAAGCCTTAAAATATGGGATTGATGCACTGTGGCTGGGAGCCAGAACGACGGCAAACCCTTTTGCAGTACAGGAACTAGCAGATGCCATCAAAGGTGTTGATATCCCAATTTTTATAAAAAATCCTATTAATCCTGATTTGGAGCTTTGGATCGGTGCCGTAGAGCGTATCCGCAGCGCCGGGATTACCCAGCTGGCGGTAATCCATCGCGGATTTTCAACGTATCGCAAATATAAGTACCGCAATGATCCGCACTGGCAGCTTCCGTTGGAATTGAAACGGCGTTACCCGGAACTTACCATTTTATCAGATCCGAGTCATATTTCAGGCAGAAGATCGCTGATATCTGAAGTCTCTCAACAGGCAATGGATTTAGATTTTGACGGGTTGATGGTGGAAACCCATATTAATCCTGATGAAGCTTTGAGCGATGCAAGACAACAGGTTACGCCTGACCGGTTGAGAGAAATTTTAGAGTCATTGATCATCAGAAAACCGGGTAAAAGCATTGAGAATCATCTTACACTGGAAAAATTACGTTCTGAAATAGACCAAATGGATTCCGAACTCCTTGAATTATTGGGCAAACGTATGTCCGTATCTGATAAAATGGGTATCTACAAGAAAGAAAATAATCTGACCATCTTCCAGCCTCAGAGGTACTCAAAGATTATGAACGAACGCAGTAAAGAAGGACTCACAAAAGGGTTGAGCAGTGAATTTACCGAAAAGATTTTCAAAAGTATTCATGAGGAGTCCATTCGTCACCAGAAAAATATTATGACCGAAAAAACTCGTGATTTGCCCTTAACAGGCGGCAAAAAATGAGAATTCTAATAATGGGCGTTGGAAAAATGGGAACGTGGCTTGCGGACGAGCTATGTCTGAACCATGAAGTTGGGGTCTTTGATAAAAGTGCTGAACGATTGAAATATGTATTTAATTGTCAACGTTTTACTTCAATGGATGAAATCGGTCCTTTTGCACCCGAAATCCTGATAAATGCCGTGAACCTCCGCAGCACAAAGGCTGCTTTCCGAGAAGTACTGCCACTGCTTCCCAGAGGATGCATCCTGGCTGATATTGCTTCGGTTAAAAACAGTTTGAGGAAATTCTATTTGAATTCTCCCTTTCCCTTTGTTTCAACCCATCCGATGTTCGGACCGACTTTTGTCAGATTCAGTGAGCTTCAGACCCAAAATGCCATCATTATTAAAGAATCTGCAGAGAAGGGGAAAATATTTTTCTACGAATTATTTAATAAGCTTGGTTTAAAGATCCATGAATATTCCTTTGCCGAACATGATGCAACAATCGCCTATTCTCTGGCAGTTCCGTTTGCCTCAACGCTTGTATTTGCGAGTTGCATGAAAAAACAGAGAGCACCCGGTACAACCTTCCAAAAGCATCTGCACCTTGCAAGGGGCTTGCTTTCTGAAGATCATTATCTTCTGACGGAAATACTACTGAGTCCGCATGCAGCAGATCAGATTTCCGAGATTAAAGAAAGCCTCGGAGGATTGTTGGAGTTACTCCGGAATTGTGATTCTGACGGATTGCTTGCTTATTTGCAAGCGGCACGACATAATATCGATTTGCAGACCCTTACAGGCGCCTGAAGATGTATTTACCGGCCGGTTTTCTGAAAACAATCCGGTACACCGGAAATTCAAATTGGTTGCCCGTTTAATCGGCACCGGTCAATCCTCAAAAGCAATAAAAGAGACGGGGATATGTGGGTTGTACAGTTATGGGTGATGAGTCGTATAACAGTCGCCCGTAGTAAAATCCTCGCAGAAGAAGGATTCAGTATCGTGATTTGTGGAAAATCTGAAAAAACAAATTTGATTTCCAACTTCTGCCAGTGCTTTTGTTGTTTTGTATTCCGGGAGTTAATAAAAGAGGCGCTTATCAGTTTAATTCACACCAATCGGACATATCTCTCTGTATATCTTATGATATATATAGGCAATAAGACAATCCGAAATAATAATTAATATATAGAGGTATTGACTTATTATTAGAGTTCAGAATTTACAGCTAACAAAGGATTGACAATTCATTAAGGGGAACAGGCACATATTAAAATGTTGAATAATATTGTATTCACGATTTATTCTATATCATGAATTCCATCAACTTAATAAATTGTTATCAATATATTTTATCCCTTAAATTTCAGATATACATTTTCTATAGATATTAATAAAACAGCATAGTATAAACAATGTTTGCTCATAGTAACAGATTAAATAAGATGGAGAGGTCAATTGAATAAACAAACTAGGAAGAAGTTTCTTGATACGCTGCTGGGTGGTGGCCTGATTGCCTGGTTGGGGGCGATTATTTATCCTGTATCCAGATATCTTGTACCACCTCGTACACCGGATATCAACCCGGACAGTCTGGATGTCGGCAAAGTATCTGATTTCCAGACAAATTCAGCCAAGATCGTGAGATTTGGGAGAAAACCTGCCATCGTAGTGCGTGATAAAAATGATACTTTTCACGCTTTAACCGCAGTATGTACTCATCTTGACTGTACCGTGCAATACAAATCAGATACGGAGCAGATTTGGTGTGCCTGTCATAATGGGATCTATGATCTGCAGGGTAATAATATTTCGGGACCGCCCCCCAGACCCTTGACTCAGTTCAAGATTAATTTTAAAAATGGTAAAATCTTCATCAGCCGGGAGAATATGGCATGAACAACCTAATGGCATGGCTGGAAGAAAGATTTAATATATCAGCGGCTACAAAATTTGCTGCTAAAAAGAAAGTACCTGTATTTTACGGCACAGTCTGGTATTATCTTGGCGGTGTATCGCTGTTTCTATTTATTATACAGGTCTTTACCGGTATTCTACTAATATTGTATTATCGCCCGGGTGCGACAACTGCATTTGAAAGCGTTAAATTTATTATCACCAAAGTTCAATTTGGATGGTTAATTCGGGAGATACACAGTTGGTCTGCCAACCTTTTCATATTTTTTCTTTTTGCACACATGTTTTCGGTTTTCTTTTCTAAAGCCTATCGTAAACCGCGCGAATTGACCTGGTATTCCGGTATGTTCCTTCTCTTCATGGCGCTGGGTTTCGGTTTTTCGGGATATCTCCTGCCGTGGAATGAGTTATCATATTTTGCCACCAAAGTGGGGACAGATATTGCAGGCGCAGTACCGGGAATCGGGGAATTTGTATTGAGATTACTCCGTGCCGGGGATGATGTCAGCGGCGCTACGCTGTCACGATTTTATGGAATTCACGTAGCTATTTTGCCGGCGATATTTACTTTAATCCTGGGATTACACCTCGTAATGATTCAGGTTCAGGGCATGAGTGTACCGCCTGAGCAGGAAAATCTTCCCGCTGAAAAGAAAAAGTATATGCCGTTTTTCCCTAACTTTGCCATGAGGGATTTTTTAATTTGGCTCATAGTTCTCAATGTCATTGCATTGCTAGCAGTCTTTTTCCCTTGGGATCTCGGTATTAAGGCGGATCCTCTGTCACCGGCACCGGCAGGGATACGGCCCGAGTGGTATTTTATGTTTATGTTTCAAACCTTAAAACTAATACCGGCGCATGTTTTATTCATCGAAGGTGAGTTGCTGGGTATCCTGGCTTTTGCCTTTGGAGGGATAGTCTGGTTTTTGGTTCCGCTGCTTGACCGAAAGGCACATCAGGGAAAACGCTCAAAGTTCTGGACTTTTTTCGGAATTGCACTGATCGTATATATGATAGTTCTGACAATTTGGGGGTACTTGGTATGAAGCGTTTAACGTTTTTATTATTCTTTTTAATCGGATTAAATCCCGTATTCCCTCTCCAGTCTGACTCCAGGGATGCCTGTATCAGCTGTCACATCACCGTCGATGAGGATTTGGACGACGGGGATAAAATAATGCCCCATTTTTATGATGATGTTCATTATGAAAAAGGGTTGAGCTGTGCCGACTGTCATGGGGGAGACCCAACTGCCTTTGATGATGAAGATGCAGCGATGACGGATTCCGATTCGTTTCTGGGTGAGGTAACACGGGACATGGAGCCCGAAGTTTGCGGTAAATGTCATTCGGATCCCTCCTATATGCGTCAGTACACTGCACATGTTAAAACAGACCAGGTCGAACAATACTGGACAAGTATGCACGGCATGAGATTAAAGGAAGGAAACGATAAAGTCGCTGTTTGTACCGATTGCCATGGACTGCATGGTATCAGAGCCGTCAGTGATACACGCTCGCAGGTGAGCGATTTCAATGTACCCGGTACGTGTTCACGCTGTCACAGCGATGCGGAATACATGGCAGAATTCAAAATACCGACGGATCAGTTTGCAAAATATAAGACTTCCGTACATGGCAAGGCCTTATTGGAAAGAAGAGACTCTGCAGCTCCTGCCTGCAACGATTGTCATGGTAATCATGGTGCACAACCCCCTAATATCGCCCACATTAGTGATATCTGCGGAACCTGTCATGTGAATAACATGAATTTATTTCAGAACAGTCATATTGCCGAAATTTTCAGCAAACGGCAATTGGGACAATGTGCCGGCTGCCATAACTATCATGATATTGCAAAACCTACCGATGAATTTATCAGCTGGTCCGATAAATCAATATGTCGTCGTTGCCATAAAGATAATGAAAATGCCAAGGAACTTGCCACAGGACTCTATAATATTATTAACAATTTAAAAATGCAAAATTCTGTTGCGATTGATAAAGTTGAGAATGCGGAACAAAGGGGTATGGAAGTTTCTGATCTGCAGTATGAGTTGGAAGATGTACACCAAACACTTATCCAGACCAGGACAGCAATTCACAGCTTTAATACGGAATATGTGCAGAAAGTAGCCGATAAAGGTTTTAAAGCCGCTGAGGCTGCAATTACCGGGGCTGATAATGCCATCACCGAACTCCTGTTCAGGAGAAAAGGTTTATTTGTCGCCTCACTGATAATATCATTCCTGGTGATTGTTGTCTATCTGCAAATAAGATCTTATGAAGATAAGGATTAAGGAAATATTCTCGCTCAGGTCTTAAATCATTAACCAAACAGGTTTCACTGAAGTTGACACAACCTGCTTGAATGACTAAATATTTTACTGCAGAGCTGCACAAAACCTGCAGTAACAACATGGCAATTGCACAAGCATCCCAACTTTAAAGGTTGGGATGCTGTTCTAAAGCATACTCGGCAGAATTTGCTGCTAAGCGCAATAATTATTAGCCGATTCACTATTAATATCTGTCCGTCTGTTGGTTGTGTTAATTTTCACATACTCACGGAACTATTTATATAACACAATCCATTGCAACGATTATTGATCATATTTGAGAATTTATTACCAACAAGCTAAGGCCTTCAAATACCACCGAATATGCTCATAGTTATGATGTCGGTTCTATAATAATATTACAGGAATAAAATATCCAATAATAGTTTGGTCTGTTATCTTGTGACTCCCTAAATTTTCCGGCATGCAGGATATTTTGTTTTAAAAAGATGGCCAAAGAAAATCAAATTTATGTGAGAATTCTATCCGATTTATTGCATTTTCCAATCTTTTATAATAATTTAAAAATTTGTTCGGCGGTTACCGACCTTATAACCTCGCTCTTCCAAAACTTCGTAAAAATTAATAGTTCGAAAGGTTTAGTGTGATGAACATATTAAAACAGACCAGGAACTGCAACTCCATCCCCCTATATATCCTGATATTTTCATTATTCTGCTTTGCAAACTCTCAGGTTGAGGAGCCTGAAGCGATTGATTCCGATACTTGTGTTGATTGTCACGAATTCAGTTCTATGAATTACCGTATCCAGGATAATCTTTACAATTCTATCCACGCTGATTTGGAGTGTCAGGACTGCCACGGTAATATGAATACTTATCCGCATGCGACTAACTCCGAATACCTGGCGGGAAACGATGGTTGTCGTTCATGCCATGAAGACGAAGCAGAAGACTACACCATGCACGGCAGAGACAGGGTTGGAGAATCTACTGATATTCCCAATTGTGCTTCTTGTCACGGTGACCATAATATTTTACCACAGAAGAATAAGAACAGCAGTGTACAATCGTCAAATCTTCGCAAAACTTGCGGGAAATGTCATGAAAACCTGGATTTAATTAAGAAGTACGAGCTTTTATCAAATCATCCCATCAAACTTTATGAAAATAGTGTACACGGGAAAACTTCGGAAGGCGGCATATATGTCGCAGCCAATTGCCGGGACTGTCATGCTTCAGAAGGTAATTCACATAAAATATATTCCCCCAATAACCCGGAATCATCGATAAACCATTTCACTATTCCCGAAACCTGCGGGAAGTGCCACAGGGGGATTAAAAATGACTATCTCGATGGGATTCACGGACAATTGGTCAAAATGGGCAACACAGATGCGCCGGTATGTATCGATTGCCATGGCGAGCATGGTATATTATCACCTTCCGATCCGAGGTCACCCGTTTCAAAATCAAGAGTTGCAGAATCAACCTGTACACCTTGCCATGAATCGACCCGCTTAAATGAGAAATATGGAGTTCCCACAGGACAAATAAGCTCGTTTATTGACAGCTACCATGGTTTAAAAAGTAAATCAGGAGACACCAAGGTAGCCAACTGCGGCTCTTGTCACGGAGTTCACAGAATTTTACCAAGTTCGGACCCTACTTCCAGAATTAACCCGGTAAACCTGCAAACTACATGTGGGGAATGCCATCCGGGGATCAGTGCCAAATTGGCATCAACTCCCATCCATGGTAAATCCGGAGTATCCTTAATGGCACCTATCGCTCAATCTGTTCAAAATATTTATCTTTTGGTCATTATCATTATTATCGGGCTGATGGTGCTTCACTGGATTCTTGATCTTTACAGGCAGATCAGGAAAATTGTATCTAAACCGCAGGTCATCAGGATGAACATAAACGAAGTAATTCAGCATACATTTCTCATGCTCTCATTCATTGTCCTGGCGATTACCGGGTTTGCCCTTAAGTTCAGTCAGTCATGGTTCACAAAGTTATTTTTCGGATTTGAGGGTGGTTTTGAGATGAGAGGGGATGCCCATAGAATTTCAGCAGTGGTCTTCATCCTGACAGTCCTCTGGCATGTATTTTATCTTATTTTTTCCAAACGCGGTAAACAATTTCTGAAAGATATGTGGCCGGTGCTGAAAGATTTTACACAGTTTTACCAAAAGATACTCTATTATATCGGAATAAAAAAATACGGCCCTCCAAAGTTCGACCGATTTAGTTATGTTGAAAAAGCGGAATACTGGGCGCTCGTGTGGGGAACAATCATAATGATCCCAACGGGTATTTTGTTATGGTTTGATAACACCTTTGTAAAAATTATCCCCAAAAGTGCCTTAGATGTTGCCTTAGTTGTTCACTACATGGAAGCCTGGTTGGCAACCTTGGCTATATTGGTGTGGCATCTGTACTCCACGGTTTTCAGCCCTGATGTCTATCCGATGAACCCATCTTGGTTTACCGGTAAAATGCCCGACGATATGTATCAGCAGGAGCACCCCGCACATATTGAAAAAGCGCGAAAAGAGACTCGCGAAGAAATTCGTTTGGAAAATATTACGGGTAGTCAGAATGATGATCAAAGCAGTAAATAACGGAAAACGGAATAGTCCCTCAGTCGTTGACACGTAACCGGTTTGTTTCCCAGGTATATAAACTGCACACCCCGGCATTAAACTACCGGGGTGTAGTTATAATTTGAAAGCTATAGACTCGGAAGATAAATAATGGGAACAAATAGCATATAAGATAGTCGAATAATTCATGAATAAAGAAGATGCCAGAAAACAATCACCAGTAGAATTGCATCAGCGTCGAAAGCAGGTTATCCGGCTGCGAAGCAAAG
>JAJRUW010000018.1 GCA_024277615.1 Fidelibacterota bacterium
CCGTTTGTAAGCTGGTCACCGGACGGACAATTACTGGCCTATTCAAAATATCATTTTGGCAAATTCGGCTCAATGGTGTGGGATATACGGGTTTTTGACCGCAAATTGAAAAAGGGGCGTTGGATAACTTCCAATCAGAGGGCAACTTATCCGGTCTGGTCCCCCGATGGAACAAAACTTACATTTGTATCTCACTCCAACGGGACCAGCAATCTGTTTAATTATGACCTGGCCGGAGTTGATATAGAAAAAATTACAGCTTACTCTGATGATACCCAGATTTTAACTCCGGCCTGGTCCCCGGATGGCAGTCAAATCGCCTATGCCTCATCCGGCCCGGATGGTAATTGTGACATTACGGTTTTGAATGTTGCCACTCATAAGACCCGTCGCATCACTTCCGACCCGGCTCTGGATTATATCCCTATCTGGCACCCGGATGGCGGAAAGATCACCTACACCTCGCATAGCGGATCTACACCGAATCTGCATACGGTCAATTTGGAAACCGGAAAATCCGTACAAATAACAGATGTGGGTGAGGCAATCTGGGGAAAACAGTGGACACCGGGGGGTAATACAATCCTCGCCGGTACTTTGAATGATGTGGACTCGGTTCGTATCGTGCAGGTCGCCCCGGACCGTAAAACGACTACATCGGGTTTATCTCTGCGAAAAGCCTATACAAGCTGGAGGACCAAAGCCCCCGTGCCTGTTCTTGAAGATATTGACCCTTCCAGGTCTGTGGCTATCATGAAAAATGAAAAGTATAAATTTTACGAGCATCCGAAGCATAACACATCATTCATCCTGCCTCTTGATGTGCTGACCGGGGCGACCATCTGGTCCGATGCTCTGGGAAAGCATATTTTCTCACTTTTCGGAGGGACTACCTGGGATGGGAAGCATCCTTTCGGACTGGTTCAGTATGTCAATGCTCAACAGGGACCGCTGTGGGGGATCATGTATTTTTACAACACAAATTGGTCATTCAGGTTTTATGATGGCAGCGATAGCGGCCTTATTGAGAAATTCGACGGTTTGAGTTTCTGGACAAAGTTACCCTACAACTTCGGTAATACTATGGCTTCAAACCATATTTTTACCATTGGTCTGACTTTGATGAACCGCGATTTTGAACCGCTTACAGATGTCGAGAACGGTCTCCCCAAGCCTGAAAAGGGTAAAGAAGGGTTATTTCAACTGAATTATAAATGGCTTCAGCACAGACCGGCTAAATCCGATGCGGCCCTGCCTAAAAACGGTTTTGGTATCAGCCTCAGCTTCGAAGTCGCCAGCAGCAGTATTTACGGCAAATTTAATTATCAGAAGTATATCGCAGATTCATATTTAAACTATCCGCTTGGTCCCGGTGCAATATTTCTAAGAGGTAAGGGAATTTTACTTGAGGGTAAACCTCCGGCTCAGGAGTATGTGGGTATCGCAAATGATATTTCGATCTATGGTCCCGGTCAAACGGGAACCTTCGGACTGCGGGAAAACCATTTTATCAGAGGTTCGGACGCAATTCGACTTGGGAACAGAATGCTGTACGGTACGGCAGAGATCAGACTTCCGCTGCTGCAATCATTCCCGGTGGAAATCCTGGGTATCAAAATAGGTGAGACAACGGCAGCTGTTTTCAGTGATTTCGGTAATTCCTGGTATTCCGGAGCGTTGCAAGAAGAACTTATTGTTACCGCAGGATATGAAGTGAAAGTAGGTATTTCGGCCGGTAAATCACCTCTGTTCTTTGCTGCAATCGGTGAAGGACAGACCCTGGACGGTTGGCGTAAGCAGACTACACCTGAGACATATATACGATTTGCTTTGATCAATCCATTTTAGTGGAGGCGGGCGGAATTGAACCGCCGTCCAAATATATCCAACAGTCGGCTACTACACGTTTAGGTCACACTTAATTCTCGTATGTCTGAAAGCAGTGACCCGCTTGCAGACACACCAGCCTGAAAATTCTCGCTCCGCCCTGTCAGGCACAGGTCAGAGCCAGTCTGCTATAATGACACCTCAGCTGCAGGATGCAGACAATCCCGCAAAGAGATGGCTGTCGTCAGTTAAGCGGCAGCAAGATAGCCATAATCGGCATTTGTGATTTTTCCCGGATGATTTAGGAGGTCACCAGAAATCCTCCACGTGCAACCGAAAGCCGTCATATACCTGTCGAAACCAGTCGCCCCCATGTCAAAAAACAGATTGTAATTTACAGGAGTAAATTCACAAGTTTCAAAATAAATATCTAATTTAATTGTTCAACAAAATATTTTATTTCTAAATTTCCGGGCTTTTTTATAAATGGATTGTCAGGATTCGCGCCATTAGCTCAGTTGGTAGAGCAGTGGACTCTTAATCCATTGGTCCGGGGTTCGAGTCCCTGATGGCGCACATATCCCTTACAGTGACCCAGTAGCTCAGTCGGTAGAGCAGCGGCCTTTTAAGCCGTTGGTCGCAGGTTCGATTCCTGCCTGGGTCACTTAGCAAATACCTTAATTATATTCCACATACTAAATTAATTGTTTGCCGGTTGGTCTTAATTTAATGGAATTATTATATCTCCGACCTGATTTCTTTGAGATCCCAAAGATAAAATAAATTCACTTTTTTTCATAAAATATGTTGTCATAAACCCATAATGTATTTAAATTGACCATAGTTTTTGCGGGTGGAAATTATTAATCTCGCAAGTTAGATTCTGTAAATTGAACTTCAATTTTTCATAAAAGGGGAGAGTTATGATAAAAAAATTAAGCCTTCTACTTGCCGTTATCAGTTCGTTAGTTCTTGCAACGACGCTTAATTTTAACGGTACAAGTGACTACATGTCTGTGCCTGATGATCCGACATTTGACGTTACTACAGGACTTACTGTTGAAGCCTGGGTAAATAAAAATGCTGTCCAAACCGGATGGAGACAAGTAGTGACGCGTGAGAAGGGTACCGGGATTTACGACCATTGGGGATTGGCCACAAATGGAACAGACTGGCGCGGCTTTATTAACACCACAGCGGGTTATTCCGGAAATTTCTCAACATCAAATCCTGTCACAAATGGTACCTGGACACACATTGCATTGACCTTTAACGGAGCGACATTTTCATTCTACATTGATGGCGTGCTTGCTTATAGTGCACAGAATACAGGTACTCTCGAGGCCGGTAGCCAACCCATCCTGATCGGAGCTGCATCCAACAATGATAATTATAGTTATGTTGAATATTTTGACGGGAAAATCGACGAAGTCCGTGTCTGGGATTATGCGAGAACCCAGTCAGAAATTCAGGCCACTATGTACTGCCCACCCAGCGGTTCCGAAACCGGATTAATCCTCTACCTTAAAAATAACGAGGGTTCCGGCACCAGCGTTGCAGATGAAACCAGCAATGGAAATAACGGAGTAATCGCAAGTGCTACATGGGTGACCACAAATGAATCACCCGCCCCCAGTCAATCCACCGCAGCAGGAAACTGGGCGACAGCCGGCACATGGCTTTCCGGGCAGGTTCCTGCGGATGTGAACTATAACTGTATTGAGATTAATAACAATGTTACCTTAGATGACGCCTCGAGAGTAACCGGCAGTCTTACGATGAATTCCGGTACGCTTACTCTTTCAAGCGTCGCCAGAGGTACTGTTGGCACACTTACGATAAAAAATTCTTTAACATTAAGTAACGGCTACATTAATACGAATTCTACTAATACTTTAACGCTCGAAACCACTGCAACGACCAGCGGCGGAAGCAATGCCAGCTTTGTGGACGGACCTCTCAATAGAATGACAAATTCTACCAACGACTACTACTTCCCCATCGGAGATGCTGTTGTAGCACCGGTTTATCAGCCGCTTTCCCTGCAGCCGCCTTCGGCAACATCAGACACATGGACCGGTGAATCACATGCCTCCGGCTTTGGTTCTTACGGGGTCTTTGGCACTCTGGCTTATGTTAGTACTGCAGAATATTGGAATCTGGCCAGTGCAAATGCTTCCATTCCGGACTCATTAAAGTTCTGGTGGAGTACCCATAGTGCTTTTGTCTCGCAGGGTATCGATGAAAGTAACCTTACAATCGCTCATTATGTCAGCGGAATTGGTCTCTGGCTGGAAGAGGGTCGTGATGATTACAGCGGCATCCCGTCAACAAGTGGTTGGGCAAATACATCACCAAGTTTCATGAGCATATTTACCTTCGGGAAAGGTACATCTCTGGACAATACGGATATTTCTGATTTACCCTCTGATTTTGGTTTGAGCCGGATTTATCCTAATCCGTTTAACCCAATTACGAGCATTGAGTACGAACTGCCTTCAATGGAAAATGTAAATATCAGCATTTTCAACATAAACGGCCAGCTCGTCAATACACTGGTAAACGATATTCAGGAAGCCGGTTCACATTCAATCAGCTGGGACGGCAATGAACAACCCAGCGGAACTTATTTTCTCAGGATGACCTCCGGTAACAAGGTTGATACACGGAAACTCATGTTGATTAAATAAACACACATAGAATATTTAGATTCATAACCCCCTGGAGAGCCCACTATTTGAAAGTGGGCTCTCTTAATTTTTGGCAGGCTTTGTTGTGTCTATAGAAAGCATTGATTTTCACTCTCTGAAAGCAGCATATATACTGGATCCGACCATTACCTATTTGAACCACGGCTCATTCGGAGCATGTCCAAAGCGGGTATTTCTGGATTACCAACAATGGCAGAGAAAATTGGAAGCTGAACCTGTACAATTTTTTGAGAAGAACTTACAGCCGGCAATCAATAGAGCCCGTGTTAAATTAGGTGAGTTTATAAACTGCAACTCCGATGATCTGGTTTATTTCCCTAATCCCACCACAGCACTGAATGCAGTGATCCGTAGCCTTAAACTTACTCCCGGTGATGAAATTCTTTCAACAGACCACGAGTATGGCGCGCTGGAAAGAACCTGGAAATATTATTGTCGGAAAACAGGCGCCAGGTTCATCCAACGACCCGTACATCTTCCCTATACCAGTAAAAAGAAAATGATGGCCGATTTTCTGGCGGGCATAACTCCTAAGACCAAAGTGATTTTCATCAGCGAGATGACAAGCATGACCGCTGTTATTTTCCCCATTAAAGAAATCTGCCGCAACGCAGAAGCAGCCGGAATTATGACCATTGTCGATGGCGCCCATGTTCCGGGTCATATCGAACTGGATCTGTCAGAAATGCGGCCGGATATCTATACTGGAGCCTGCCATAAGTGGCTATCCGCCCCCAAGGGGTCATCATTTTTATATGTAAAGAGAGCCCTGCAGGATCAAATTGATCCGCTCGTTATCAGTTGGGGCTGGGAAAGCGACTTTCCCGGACGGTCACAATTTCTGGATTATCACCAATGGCAGGGTACGAGGGATATGAGCGCTTTCTTCGCTGTCCCTGCAGCAATTGAATTTCAGAATCTACATAACTGGCCGGAGGTTAGAAATCGTTGTCATAATTTGCTGGTTGAAGCAAGACGCCGAATTTCAAATATCACAGGCGCCGAAACAATATGCCCCGATTCCAAATCCTACTTTGGACAGATGGCGAGTATTCGCCTGCCAAATGCCGACCCGATTAAGGTAAGGACCGCTTTGTTTCAGGAATATAAAATCGAAGTACCTGTTTTCAAGTGGAAGGATGAAATCTTTATCCGCGTTTCAATTCAGGCTTATAACAGTGAAAATGATGTGGATAAACTCATTGAAGCTCTTAAGCGGATTGTCTCCTGACCGCTAAATATTCAAACCCTGCGGGTTCCTGGTAATAATAAAAAGGCCTGCCAGCGTCAAGAGACCCCCGGCAATAATATTTACTCCGATCGCTTCATTAAATAATATCCAGGCAAACACAGAAGCTATTACGGGTTCACCCAACGGAAAGGTGGCAACAAGCGTCGGAGGCACAAACTTTACGGCATAATATAAAGCATTATGCCCCAGGATAGTGGGAATGAATCCCAGCAGGAAAAGCCCAAAATAATCAATTACAGAAAATCCTAGCATATTTTGTCCTCTGATCAGGCCAATAACGAAAATTGTGAGGGCTGCAACCAAATATAAATTTCTCGAATAGCGGATTGTGCCTTCCTTTTCACGGACATCTCCGGCAATGATAAAGGCACCTGCTAAAAATGCAGAAGATGCTAAAGCCATCAGGTTACCCAGCGTATTACCGTTACTCAAATCAAATCCGTTGCCGATTATGATGGTTGCTCCGGCCAGGGCTGTTATAAGTCCGTACACCAGGGCCTTGGTGATGCTCCTTCCCAAAATATATTTTTCGATGAGAATCGTAAACATCGGTGCCAGTGTGCCGAGAAAGGTTGCGTTTGATACCGGGGTCAGCTTAATCGCTCCAAAGAAAAAAAGGAAATGTGACCCCAGTAATATCCCGGCATAAACAGTCTTTTTTCGATTAGACCATGATAGTGAACCCTGTGGACGAATGGCAGAGTAACCCCAAACAAGGGCGGAGGCAAAGCTCATCCGCCAAAATGATATGGCAACTGCCGGAACACCGGCCAACCATTTGGCAATTATCGGAGCTGTGCTCACGGCAATCATCGCCATAAATAAAATTAAAATAACTCTGCGTTTCATCTATCTCTCACTTTAACGATATTCAAAACTACGCTTCAATATTCATTGGTAAAAAATAATATTTCTCAACTGCTCCAGCTACGGAGTATTCCCGACTCTGGAAATATAATAATTATTAAAAAATACATGATTTATTGTCTAAGAGTTATTGATATTTGCAATAATTTTACCCCTCGAATTGATTGAGGAATATTAAGCTTAAAGCTGAAAGGAAAATAATGTCATCGACAAATTCAAAGTCTCCCGCTGCGTTGAAAGAAAGTCTTACCTATCATCGCATCAATGCCTGGGATCAAATATCTGCAAAAGAAAATGAAAGTCTGGAAAAATACTGCACCGGTTATCTGCAATTTCTCGATGAGGCTAAAACCGAACGCGAAGCCGTGGACTATATACTTAAAGCTATCGTGCCCGGCGGATATGCAGATCTACAGACTGAAGCTGAATCCGGCAAATATTTCTTCAATCACTACGGTAAGTCAATCGCCCTATACCGTGATGGTCTTAATCCGGTAACCGACGGTCTGAACATTATTGTCGCTCACATCGACTCTCCCAGGCTTGATCTAAAACAACATCCGCTCTATGAGGATGAGGAAATCGTATTTCTGAAAACCCATTACTATGGAGGCGTAAAAAAATATCAGTGGTTGTCCCGTCCGCTTGCCATTCATGGTGTTGTCTCCTTGAAAAACGGGAACAATATCGATATAAAAGTGGGCGAGAATGAAAGCGATCCGATCTTTACTATCGCAGACCTTCTGCCCCACCTTGCAGGGAAGGCTCAAATGCAAAAAAAAGCCAGCGAATTTATTCCGGGTGAAAAGCTGAATTTGATTGTTGGAACCAGGCCTTTCAACAGTGACAAAGAACTTAAAGAGCGTTTTAAACTGAATATACTGAATTTGCTGCATGATAAATACGGGATAAAAGAAGATGATTTCCTTTCA
The DNA here is from genome assembly GCA_024277615.1 of Fidelibacterota bacterium. Classification (GTDB taxonomy): domain Bacteria; phylum Fidelibacterota; class Marinisomatia; order SCGC-AAA003-L08; family JACNLC01; genus JAADGM01. The sequence goes on from JAJRUW010000018.1 coordinate 7,590, forward strand.
GCAGACATCGAAATCGTCCCTGCCGGAAAAGCCCGGGAACTAGGTTTTGATCGTGCCCTGATTGCGGGCTATGGTCAGGATGACAGAGTCTGTGCCTATGCAGCTCTGCGGGCAATCCTTGATGCAGCAGACCCGAAACAAGCCTCATTGGTGCTGTTGATGGACAAAGAAGAGATCGGCAGCGAAGGCGCTACAGGAGCTAACACCTGGTTTATAGAAATGGTAATTGGAGATGTCCTGTCAAAGATGGGTTATGAAGAATACCGAACATTACGTCACGTTATCTCTTCGGCCAGCTGTCTGTCTGCAGATGTCAATGGAGCGACGCATCCGGACTGGGCTGAAGTTCATGATAAAATGAATGCCGGTTATCTAAACGCCGGTATGGTGATATCCAAGTTTACGGGAATCAAAGGAAAATCCGGCTCTAACGAAGCTAACGCCGAATTCATCGCCCGCTTACGAAAGCTGTTTGACGAAAACGATGTGGTCTGGCACAGTGCTGAACTCGGTAAAGTAGATGAAGGCGGCGGCGGTACAATTGCGAAATTCATGGCCTATTACGGAATGAATGTAATTGATGCCGGCGTACCGGTCCTGGATATGCACAGTCCCTTTGAGATTACCAGCAAAGCCGATGTCTGGATGATGTACAAGGGATTTAAGGCATTTTTAGAGAATTGATCGGTGCTCAGAATGAAAACCTGCTGGGAAAAAATATTCACGGGAATGCTGCTTTGTTTCTCATTTGCAATCTGTAAAGATCAGGTTACCATGAACCTTGTTACCGGGAATTCTATTAAAATATACCCGCCCGTGACCGTCACATATGACTCAATTTTTGCAAACACATTGGATCGAAATATCGTGCATGACAATACACAACTGGTAAATATTCGTGCAGAAGGTATGGACAGGATCATCCTGCAAAATTATCCCGGTTCGATAATAGGTTTAGCTCTCACTGATATTTCGTCTATCCGGGTCGAGAAACAAGACCCCAATTGGTTGACCTATTTGATCATCATCACAGCCGGTGCGGTTACAGGATATTCAATCCCCTTCGGATCAGGAGAAGCGCAGCTCAGGGAAGATAAAAATGCCGGCCGAGTCATGTTTGCCGCAGCAGGTGTACTGATCGGATATTTTCTAGCTGACTATATCGATCAAAAATACAGGAAAATCCAGCAGACAGTCATTGACCTGTCAGGAAAATCTAATCTCGAAAAAGCCGAACTGCTACGAGTACAAAACTACTAATTTCATTTCCGAACTCCTCCCGAAGAATAAAATCTTCGCCGGGAAAAACAAAATCACGGTAACCTGAAGGGTATTCCCGGCACCTTCCCTGATAATCCTACCGGACAACCGGGAATATGGATGCCCTGACAGAGACTCGAATACCGGGGAAATTATTATTTCGAAACCTGTAACAATTTTAACTTTATTGAATGGTAATCGCCTTTTATATTCGGGAGCGATCTTATCGATCGGTTTTGCAACATTATTCACCTACGCCTCCCCTCTGGTACTCCGTTCGACAATTGATTCTATCATCGGGGATAAACCCCTGACGGCTCCTCAGATCCTAATAAACCTCTTCACATATCTTGGTGGTGTTACCGTCCTGCGCCAAAAACTCTGGTATGCCGGTTTGCTGCTGGTAGTTATTGCATTGTTCCGGGGCTGCTTTAATTATTTAACTGGACGTTGGTCGGCGGCGGCATCTGAATCCATTGCTCTGAAGCTGAGAAATGACCTTTACGCCAGGCTTCAAAAAGTACCGGTGCCATTTTATTTTCGGTTCAAGACCGGAGATCTTGTCCAGAGATGTACATCCGATGTGGAAACCATCAGAAAGTTTTTTGGAGTTCAGGTTGTTGATGTAGGAAAATCACTGCTTATGCTGCTTTTAGTCATCCCCATCTTATTTTCTCTGGATGTAAAAATGGCATTTTTATCCCTGGCTATAATTCCGGCTATCATCACATTTGCGATTATATTTTTCCTCAAGATCAAATCAAAATTCACAATAGCAGATGAATCCGAAGGGAGCATGTCTGCCATGCTCCAGGAAAATTTAACAGGCATCAGGGTTGTACGTGCTTTTGCCCGCGAGGACTACGAGATTGCTAAATTTGAGGAAAAAAACAGGCTTTACCGGGAAAATGTATTCAATCTGATCAGGATCCTCGGCATATACTGGGGACTTTCAGATGCTTTGATTTATTTCCAAACCGGACTCGTCCTCGTTGCAGGCATCTTCCGGGTGATTCAGGGAGAAATCACACTGGGAACCCTGGTGGCATTTATGACTTATGAAGAGTTCCTGCTTTGGCCGATCCGGGCAGCCGGCAGGACACTCACCGACCTTGGAAAAGCCTTTGTGTCCATTGGACGCATCAGTGCCATCTTGGATGCACCCCTGGAAACGGATTCAGGGTGGTCCGGAGGCGACAGCCGAATCATAGGCAATATCGTATTTGACAAAGTAACCTTTGCCTATAAACCCGGTGAAACGGTTTTAAAGAATATCTCCTTTACCATTAAAGCCGGTGAGACGGTTGTGATCATCGGCCCGACCGGCTCCGGAAAATCCACACTCGTTAATCTTTTACCGAGACTCTGGGAAATAGCGGAAGGGTCAATTCTGATCGACGGGAGAGAGATTCGTTTATATAACCGATACTATTTACGAGAACAAATCGGTATCGTTCTGCAGGAACCCTTTCTTTACTCTAAAACTCTGCAGGACAACATTCTGTTGGGAACCACAAATATTCAAAATGAGAATAAACTCATAGAAGCATCTCAAATTGCCGCTATTCACGATGAAATTCTCACTTTTGAAAAGGGTTATAATACACTTGTGGGGGAAAGAGGCGTCACGCTGTCAGGCGGCCAAAAACAGCGAATTGCCATCGCCCGAACCATACTCAGAAACCCTCCAATTCTCATTTTTGACGACTCCTTAAGCGCCCTGGATACAAAAACGGAAACTCATATTAAAAATGCACTTTCCAACCGAAAAGGAAATGCCACAACAATTGTCATCACACATCGTCTGAATATTGCTATCGATGCCGATCATATCATCGTGCTGGAAAACGGCACGATTACTCAGCAAGGAACACATGCCGTATTATCAGAAAGCCCCGGTCTCTACAAACGACTCTGGGAACTTCAGACAGCCGGTGTCAACATAAATAATCCGGTTTCAACTCAAACCGGCCCGGAGGGGTCATGGCCGGGATAGAATTCCTCAAAGCTGATTTTCAGCGGCAGCTTGACATCGGAACATGGAAAATGATCCTCCAATTTGCCAGACCCTATCGCAATACTATGCTTCTTCTGGGTCTGTTCATGATCTTTGTTGCCGGCGTTGACATAGTGATGCCTCTGCTGACTAAATACGCCATCGATAATTTCATCGTACCGGTTAAATCGGAGGGCCTGTTTAGGTTCTCAATACTGTATTTTTCCATTGCGATATTTCAGGCGCTGAATGTCGGTATTTTTATATTGCTGGCAGGCAAAGTGGAAACCGGCGTTAGTTATGCCATCCGCAGAGACGGATTCAAGAAGTTGCAGGAATTGTCATTTTCATTTTATGATAAAACCCCAGTCGGCTGGCTTATGGCCAGGATGACTTCAGACATTTCAAAATTATCAGAGATCATTGCCTGGGGACTTGTTGATCTCGTTTGGGGCTCAACACTCATGGCCGGTATCGCGCTGGTAATGCTGATCATGAGTTGGAAACTAACGTTGATCATCTTATCAATTGTACCTCTTTTAGCATGGATCAGCAGGAAATTTCAGGTTATTATTCTACGCAGTTACCGGGTAGTTAAGAAGACGAATTCCAGGATCACTGCATCCTTCAACGAGGGTATCTTGAGCGCCGTAACCACCAAGACTCTGGTCCATGAGGATAACAATTTCCACGAATTCGAAAAACTCACAAACAGGATGTACAGCGCTTCGTTCGGTGCTGCAGTTCAATCCGCGCTTTATCTGCCGCTGGTTCAACTGGCTGCAATGATCGGGACTGCAATGGCTGTCTGGTTCGGTAGAAAAGGTGTAATATCAGGTGATATCTCTTACGGATTACTGGTTATGTTTTTGTCTTATACCGGCTTTTTCTTCATTCCAATCCAGGAGGTTGCCAGGGTATTTGCAGAACTGCAGAATGCACAGGCCTCAGCTGAACGAATCGTTTCACTTATCCGTACAGAGCCTGAATTATTCGATTCGCCCGAGTCAGTACAGCCTGCAGGCAGACTACGAGGCCGCATCAGATTCGAGGATGTTTCTTTCGGGTATGTGGGCGGCCAAGCGGTTCTTAAGCACTTTAATCTGACCATAGATGCGGGCTCTACCATAGCTCTGGTGGGGGAAACCGGAGGCGGGAAGACTTCCATTATCAGTTTGCTCTGCCGGTTTTATGAACCAAACCGGGGGACTATCTTTATCGATGACCTAGATTATACTAAAATACCGCTGGAATTTCTGCATTCAAATCTCGGAGTGATATTACAGACGCCTCATTTGTTCAGCGGGACTATTTTGGAAAATATCCGTTATGGGAAACTCACGGCTACAGTTGAAGAAATAACTGAGGCCGCAAAATCGGTTTACTGCCATGAATTCATCGCTCAACTACCGGACCAATACAACACTGAAATTACCGAAGGAGGAACCAATATCAGTGCCGGCGAGAAACAGTTGATATCTCTCGCCAGGGCGGTTCTCGCAGACCCGGCACTGCTGATCATGGATGAAGCCACCTCATCCGTCGATACGGAAGCCGAGCTGTTGATCCAAAGAGCAATGGAAATACTCGTTGAAGGCCGAACAAGTATCATCATAGCTCACAGGCTGTCAACTATCCGTAAAGCCGACCGTATCATAGTGATTGAAGGGGGTCAGATTGCTGAGGACGGCATGCATGATGACCTGATCGCAAAAAGGGGGAAATATTATCAGTTATACTTTCATCAATTTCAGGATCAGGCGGCAATAATGACATTACAGAAAAGAAAGTGAACATCTGCGGACGTCCCATAGCTTACCGACCAATTATCAAATTTGCTATCAAGAGTGAGTTTTCGAAATGAAAATTCACAATGTGAACAAATATTTTTTACTTTAAATAAATTCGCCATAAATTTAGGGCCTTTTAAATGATAGGATATTTAGAATATGTCAAAAGTTTGTGAAATATGTGGTAAGGGTCCGGTTACGGGTAACGCTGTTAGTCATTCCCATACTAAAACGAGACGCCGGTGGCTGCCCAATCTGCAACGTATCAAGGTTGTAATAAATGGAACAGTTAAAAGAGTACAAGTATGCACATCTTGTATTAGATCTGACAAAGTGCAAAAAGCAGTCTGATCATCTCAATTTATGTTCAAAAAAAAGGGGCTTCCATTTCGGTAAGCCCTTTTTTTTGGGAGATCTGGGATCAGTTTATAAATGACTTTGTTTTCTTCGCAGGTATGCCGGAACTTCCATATCCATTTCATCATCCCCAAAAATCGGTATTTTGGGATCACTTTCCTGACCAAACCCCGTCAACCCTTGTCCGTTTTGCTCTGAATCCTCAACCTTTTTGCGCAAATGTGTGGGCAGACTTTCATCATAAAATGAACCGGATTTTGCCATAGGACTGCCGGATGTATTATAGTCGAGATCTATCAGAGGTCTTTCTTTATCAGTATCCGCTGAAGCCTGCCGGCCGAATCCTGTTGCAATTACGGTGACCCTGAATTCATCTGTCATTGTTTTATCAATTACACATCCGAGGATGATATTCGCTCCTTCTCCCGCTTCTTCATAAATAATTCCCGATGCATCGTTCAGCTCATGTATAGTCATGTTTTCGGGTCCGGTGATATTTACCAGCAGACCACTGGCACCTTTGATACAAATGTCGTGAAGAAGTGGTGAATTGATGGCCTGTTGGGCGGCTAGAATGGCTCGCTCTTCTCCATGCCCTATCCCGGTTCCCATGATTGCATCGCCCATATCCTCCATTACGGTTTTGACATCGGCAAAATCCAGGTTGATCAATCCCGGAACGTTAATAAGATCGGAGATTCCTTTCGTGGCCTGGTGCAGTACACTGTCGGCCATCTTAAAAGATTCTGTCACGGTAGTGTTCAAATCGGAAATTGAAAGCAGCGTTTCATTTGGGATCACAAGCAGTGTGTCACAGTTAGTTTTCATCTCTTCGAGTCCTTCGGAGGCCCGTTTCATCCGTTTGGGACCTTCGAAAACAAAAGGCCGGGTCACAACACCAACCGTAAGTGCACCCTTCTCCTTTGCCAGTCTGGCAATTGTAGGTGCAGCACCTGTTCCGGTTCCTCCGCCCATACCGGCAGTGATAAATACCATATCGGCATCACCAATAACATCTTCAATTGCAGCCTTGTTTTCTTCGGCAGCTCTCCGGCCGACTTCAGAGTTTGCTCCGGCCCCCAGACCTTTGGTTAATTCTTTACCAATCTGAAGCTTTTTCTGGGCATTATTGGCCTCAAGATCCTGAGCATCGGTATTGATGGCAATGAAATCTACCCCGTTTAGGTTGTCTTCTATCATTCGATTCAGGGCATTTCCTCCGGCACCGCCTACTCCAATCACAACTATTCTTGCTTTCTGATCCGCAAGATCACATGGTTCGAATAACATGTTTATCTCCCTTTATTTTATTAATAATATTCAGTTTCAAATCAATATAGTTTTCTGAATAAATCTCTGACCCGGTCCCCGAAATTGCCGAACTTAGAAGACCATGGACTTTCTTCAACTTCTTCATTCAAATGTTCTATACCGTATTGGATCAACCCCATCACGGTAGCATATTCGGGGGACTTGACAG
>JAJRUW010000019.1 GCA_024277615.1 Fidelibacterota bacterium
TTTAGGGTCTGACTTACACGCTTTTACTATAGGGATTAAGGATAAAGCTCCCATACCTAATGCTGTCGATTTGATAAACTTTTTTCTGTCCATTATAATCCTTTATTTTAATTGGTTAACTTTTCTATATTGTTGCCAACGATTGTGTATCACCTATTGTTGTTATACCACCCAATTGGGCATGTAACAACAATTGTTGATATTTCTCATTTATCATAAAACTTAATTTTACTTCCAACTGATATCTACCTCCTCATTTTCTTATGTGCTATAACAACCAAGCTGTGCGGCGCAAACGAAGCGCAGCCTAGTTTGCGTCCGATCGAGTATTTTGTTATGCATTTTTTTGCAGGTACTCTAACACTGAATCCCAGTCTGGGTACTGATCTGTACAAAAATGAATAAGCTCTCCTGCAAATGTATCTGCTCCGTTTTTTGTTCGATCATCCACTAAATATGCGCCATCATTTAGATTCTTGTGGTGAGAAAGAATTAGGCGCTTATGTGCCTTTTCACCTATATGGTTCTTTACCCAAAGCAACTTATCGCTCCACGCGGATGGATTTTCCCAGGGTGCGGTAGAGAGAATATATGTATCAAATAATTCAGCCAGCTCGTTGAATGACTCAATGGCTTTAGGTATTGGCACCATAAGCGAAAATATCCCTGGCACTTCATCAAGCCGACCCTCATATTCTTTTTTTACGGATTCATCAAGTTGGGCTATTCCTGAAGGAAAATCTACCAGCACATTATCCATATCTATGTACAATACTTTCTTCAATGATGGCTCCTGGTTTTATATGCATAAAGGGTGCGAAGCACCGTTTAACTATGTTTAACCAGCAGTATAACCAATTTGCAGTAATTTTATTTTACTTACTATCAACATTGCATATACAGCAATGTTCTCTGATTATCATTCCTCGGTTATACTGCAAAATATGCCGTATGACACATTTTGAAATTTTACTCATAAACTTTCACCGGGGCTCTTTATTGTCAAGGGTACACGACGCATCACATGGGTGTAAACCGCTACGTACTTAAAACGTTGTGTATAAAAACATCTATGCCGTTAAATTTATTAAATCTCCATGTAATTTAGCGGTAACACATGCAATTTCCCAAAATAATAATGAAGATTATTTGTAAAACCGGTTACAAGCAGCATGTGCATCTTATTTCGGAGAACGTTGGCTTTCCGCTCTTTCGCTATCCTAAAAAGACTGCATGTAACAATTAATTGATGTCTGAAATTGTCTGTCTGCCGTCAGGTAGAATGGCGGCCCCACGATAGCGGATTTTCTGCAGGTCTTTTGTTTTGACACGGGGACTGAAATGTGTCAGATACAGACGCTTCACACCGGCGGTTTCGGCAAGGTCCAGAGCCTGCAGGGTAGTTGTATGAAAAGCTTTTTGTGCCAGTTCGGCCTGAGCGGGCTCAAAAGTCGCTTCATGGATCAGCACATCCGCTTTATGGGCCAGTCTGCTGCCGTTTTTGCAGGGAAGTGTATCGGTAATGAATGTAAGGGTTTTACCGAAAAAACTCTCGAAACGGTATCCGAAACAGGGAACTCCATGTTCTAAAGGTGCCGATATACTCTTAATCTCTCCGGCCAAATCAATCTGTGTAGTTTTGTCGGTAATGTAGAATTTAATAGTGTAATCCAGATGTATCCCCATATATTTCAGAGAGATGTTAACATACTCTTCCAGAGCAGCCGGACCTGTGATTTCCAGTATAGAATTGATATGAAGCAGTTTGCGGTAAAATAACAGCGGTACGAGCCCGCCAATATGATCCGGATGCATGTGAGATATGAAAATATACTTCAGACGATTCCAGCGATAGCCGGCCTGCTGACAGTTCAAATACGTCCCCTCACCGCAATCCAGCATGATATCGTAACCCGTCGTGGATATGATTACCGAAGAGACACTCCGCCCGGGCGTGGGCAACCCGGCAGAATTGCCGAGGATTTCGAAAGATTTTAAGCGCTGTTTCATTTAGCTTTCCTTATCGACGCAAAGCGACCTGTGATCGCCGGAACAGCATCGTTTTGCGTCAGGCTCATTTTTAAGGCTTGCTCCGCAAGAATCATCCGTAAACCTGCGAGTTCAGGCTGTGGTCAAGTCCCGTGAAAGAGCAGTACTGTCATTTGAACAAAGATGATGCGCTCTTCGTTTTACGAGCCTGGCTGAGTGTTTTTCCCGATTCTCATTCATTGCCGAGAATAACATTGATCATATGAATCACATCGAGGATATTAACAATGCCATTCTGGTCCAGGTCGGCTACGAAGGCTTCAAGGGAATCGAGCGGAGTAATCAACAGCACATGATTGACAACGAGTATAATATCCTGAACATTTACTTCTCCATCCTGGTTGACATCACCCATGACCAGGGCAATGGGCTGTCTGGTGGTAATGAACAGGGCTGTGTGGTCGGAGATTTCCAATGCAGCCTCGGGATAAGTATTGTTGAAGCTGTACTGCAGACCGCCGGAGCCCAGTTGGTTTTCGATGCCCACGGTACAATAATCACCATGGTCAACTCCGCCATATTCCAAATCGCCCACAGAAGTATTATTGAAATCTTTATATTGGATCAACAACTCATCATCCCCCGTGGGTGTGAGACTGTCGTACAGGATGATCTCAAAAGTTTCCGGGCTGTTCTGATCGTAAGTATGCATATCCGACCATTCAATTACAACTGAATTGTCAGACTGCACTTTATAATAAACCTGACCGCCACCGGAGGTTTTCAGGTCATCCCAGAAGGCGGCCACCATCGGAGAGGGACCTCCGGCACCTGGTATGGCATAATTCCTGAAAGACCGCATATTCGAATGACCGAAAGCCAACCAACCGTTTGTGCTGACGGTAATCTCATCGTAATCCTCGCCGTAGAACGTAAAGGTAAAGGGCAGATCCAAATGTCCAGGCTGATATGTGAGGGGATTGCCATTGCCATTATCCGTCAAACCAAAACTGGTACCATCGCCACTATGGTCGGGGTCTATCTCGATCCAGTCGTAAGGGTGGGCCAGATTGTAACCTAAGTCATTTGAGTCATAAATAAAATAGCCGTGTTGGTCTGGCCCCAGAGGATCTGTAACTGAGACTTCCCCGATTTGTAGGGGCAGATATTCCGTTTGGTCATACCCTGCAGAGGTAGTGACATGTGCCTCCAACGTCAGGATAGTACCATTGATGATATCCCCGCTGAAATCAAGAGTAACCGCTCCTTCTGAAGCGACAGTACTACCGGCAGGAATCCCGCTCCAGTTGACAGAGCTTTCAACCACATCGATCAAATAGCTGATGAAAGTCAGTTCTACAGTTACATCGTCTGCACCGACAGAACCCTGATTCTCAAGCTGCAGAGAAAGTTCGGCCGTACTTCCCGGTTCGACGATACCGTCTTCGAGACTGTAACCCGTAATATGCAGTTTGGGAGCGTGTACTTCCAGGGGCAGCAGTCCTGTCCACTGGTGCCCGTCCTCATCGCTAAATACAAGAGATACATCCAACGGTTCTCCCTCAACAGCCGACGGGGAGAGGACGGCGGTGAAGGAGCCGGACTGTTCAGCTCCCGGAGCAAGTTCATCTGCCCCGAGGTCTGCGGAATTCACGCTGAAAAGTTCTGAACCCACATTGATCGTTGCAGAAATATTGTATGCCGTTTCGAGACCATAATTACTCAGTGTGAATCCTACAATACCTGTTTCACCTGCCGTGAGCAAACCGTCATCGTTGCCACTCGTTTCATCGAAAGTGAGGCTGCCTTCCACATAATTTACCGAGGGTCCCGTGTCGGTAATCGTAAAAGTACTCTCAACGGGGATACAGTTCTTTTTGGTTGCCGTAAGATACACAGTTCCGGTGTAATCCGTTGGCAGAGGCAGATTGGCTGTCCCCAGAGCGTCCGTAGTGCGGCTCACAAAAATCTCATCACCGTCGGTGACGGCAGTAAGCATAACATCCTCCAGGGGGTTGCCCGAGTCATCAACCATCGTCACGGGAATAAAATTTGTACCCAGCCCGAGAGATTCGGGATGATCGCAAGCCATACTGAGGGGTGTATCGGTCCGGAGATTGAGAGCCGGGTCTCCCATGAGGTTGTTCCAGTGGGTGAACATACTGACCTTCTGATCGGGGTCACCGGGGTAAGTATTATAAAGTACAAGCTTGCCATTTACCAGAGCCGACCCGGCGTAGTCAAGATCACGGGAGAAGATACCCTCCCAGACACCCATGTCGATGATATTGTTAAAAACCGTATGTGTCCCCAGTGTGGCTGTACCTATGGCCGCAACGGCTCCCTTGGGGTTATTCACTGTACCCACGCGAATAAAATACTCAGTCATCGCACTGCCTGCAAAAGACCCGGTTCCGCAGGTTATAAAGGTAACAAAAGGGGTTTTATAGCCGTTCGTAAGAGCACTGATATTGGAATTCGTAAAACCGCTGAAAAGTCCCCAGCCCCGATAGTGAAAGTAGAGAACCCCTTCGCTGAGCTGATTCTGCATCCAGGAAGCCCAGTTGCTGCCACTGACCTTCTTGCGCACATCTTCAAAGCCGTAATTCTCCAGTAAACTTCCCACATACAAACCTACATCGGCAACAGAAGACCCGGAGTCAGACGGATCGCCGACCACGGCAGCTTTCTCAAACCAGTTATCCCCCGTGTACACTGCCTTTTCGTAACTGATGGTTTTATTGAGGACGTTGGCGAGATCACTGTTGTTGTTCACGGAAATCCGGCCGATAATGACCTCAGGAAGGATATCATCACCGTCCAGCAGGGAATAGGGATGATCACCCTCGCCATTGTACCACGAAAAATTCTCAAAAAAAGTCGGAATGTTATAACCACCGCCTACATCCCCAACGAGTCCCACTATTTCCGGCGGCGGATCAAAACTCTCATAGGCATCCTGAATATAGGCTTTGATGGCGTTATTACCGGAACCGGTTGTTCCGGTATGTGCGGTATAAACGACCCAGCCCCGGCGATGCCGCCATTCTACAAGCTGCTGAAAATAGGGTGAATTGATGACACCGTTGGAGCCGCCACCGCAGATGTACAGTACTGCATGAGTCTGGAATTCCTCTTCGGTGCGGGGAGTATAGTTGACTATCAGGCTGCCATACAGTTTTTCGAATATACTTGAACGCGGTACGCTGACCGTCGTCGGTTCGTTCTGATCGGCAGAGGCACTGAGCCGGATCTCAACTTCGTCCCAAACTTCCAGGTCCTCTGTGCTCCCGTTGTACCTGAAGGGTATCAGGCTAAGTGAAAGCAGTTTGACATCCCGCATGACCTGCGGCTCGGAGACGGTCAGGTTTTCCGTCGGATAGGTCAAAGCCTGCCCGTAAAAGGATGCATCTTTTTCCGCTTTGGGCAGTTCTCCGGTAAAATCAACGGGCTGGGCCGGGGCAACCGAAAGGTTGGGGATAGTATATGAACTGATCACAGAAAACTCAACGCTGTATGTAAAACCCGGTGCCATTTGAAAAAAAGTGGAAAATACAGGCAGTTCAGGCAGACCCGGCCGGAGCGTTGTACCCGCCTGGGGAGAAGAAATCTTTTGATCATCGCCAGCCGGAGTGAATGTCAAGTCCCCAAGGCTGAAATGCAAAGTCGTGACATCACTTTCGACTGATTGTACCGTAAAATGATCACCTGCTGCTGCCTGCAAAAAAACCGTAAAAATCGTAGCGATAAGAATAAGTTCCTGTTTCATTGTTATTTCCTTGCTGTGTTATAAAGTCAAATTGTAAAAATACACTTTCAATAGATCGTGTTAGAATAAAAGGTTTTTAAAAATCTCCAATTGGGATTCTTGTATCAGTTTGTAATTTCGGATCAAAATAATTAAGCAGCAAACACGCACAATCAGCTTATGCCGTGCGGGCAGACACCCAGTTCACAAAGCCCAGCAGTCTTTTATGATGAGCGCCCTGCCAGTACACTTTCCCGCAGCCGGTACAGCGCGAAAAATTACGGTAATACTTTTTAGTCAGGGGTTTAAGCAAATTTATCACTTCTTCCATGGCCACTATCACAAGCAGTTCGTTGCAGGATGTGCAGCGCTCGAAAGGAGTCAGGCTATCGCGCAGATCGAAACGCTTTATTACTTCCAGTATCTGATCATTAGGGTGAACAGAACGCACATAATATCCCTTTTTTATTTCTTTACGCATGAGCAAACGTCGATCACGTGTGAGTATAATCAGACCAGACTCCGCAGCAATCCGTGCCAAGTCTGCATCTTTCAACTCAGGATTTTCGCAAACGTCAATTCCCAGCAGCCGTAATTTGCGGGTCAACTTGCCGAGATGGACATCCGCAAGGAAACGGAGACGGCGCAGAGGTCGGCCCGAAAGATGAGTTTCAGCAGAAATATCCAAGCTCTCAAAAACTGGATATACAGAAATATCATCCCCGGACTTTATGCGGCAGCTGAAATCCACAGAAACTCCATTGACTAAAACCAGATCAACCTCCGGATGCGGTACGCCGCAGGATTCAATCACATCTTTTACAGTTGTGTTGTGGTTCAGCGAGCGTCGAAATCTAATTTTGCGGCGGGATGCAGGCAGAAAATCATTCAGTTCTTCATAAAACCGCAGTGTGACGAATATGGGTGCAGAGGTCATTTGATAATTTACAGCAGTGGGAAAAATTTTACCGGGGAAAATTCACGGTGAAGTAAACCGGTGTGTGGGAAATGCTGCCGTTTGTAAAATAATCTCCCTGGTTCAAGCTGATGTGACAAAAGCAGTTTTAATCCTTTTAATCACCTGGCGGAGCTGAGGCTCTGTAAAATACCCGGCCAAAACTTAACAACTACGGAGACAAGAATCCGTTTCGACCGGGTATTTTCTGTTTAATATTTTAATTGATGATTGTATTCACCAGGGCTACAATGTCCAAAATATCAATCTGTCCGTCTGTGTCAAAATCAGCAGCGCAGAATTCATCTGAACTGAAATTCAGATCTCCGATGATATACTGAACAGCCATCACGATATCGAGAACATCCAGTTGGCCGTCGAGATTGATATCACCACCACCGCAGGCACCGGATTCCAGTAGCTGCTGTACGATAAGCTGCATGGTTTCACCGTCGTATTCGTTATTGGCGTATTGTATGATTCCAGCCCTGTCAATGATAATATCCCTGGGATAGGGTGACTGACCGCCGGGAATGTAGTACTGGTTGTAAACGGATTGTGTATCCCGTAACAGGGGGAAAGTCAGACCGTTATTCAGGGCAAATTCGACGATGGCGGAGACCGGTTGATTGGCAATGCCCACAACAACCAGATCTTCGTTTTGATACTCCTGCCAGACCGCACTCTCTATATCCGATAACTCCGGAGCGCAGACAGGTCACCAGGGAGCGAAGAATGTCAGAATGATTACCTCGCCAAGATGCTCACTCAAAGTAAAATTACCTGAGCCGTTGGCAGCTATGGGGACCGTGAAATCCGGAGCCGCCTGACCGGGCTGAACCCCGTTGTTATTGCCCGTCAGCAGGATATTCACTTCCGGTTCGTCGGGGTCGTCGGTACGGAAAACATATTCGGCGAAGGAATTCTGATTGTCAGCCGTGTAAATGATATCCAAATTAATTGAATGGTTCGGCACAAGCAGAGGCAGATCAGTCTCCACCTCATACTCATCATTAGTGGTCCAGACCAGGTCAAAATTCAGCATATTGTTCCCGTTATTTTCAACAGTCACCGTAGCTGTGTCACTTTCACCGGGTGCCAGCTGGGGGAAATTTATTTCACGGGTATTCAAATCGATATCCGGGCCGTTCACCGGGCCGTACTCAAATAAATATACATAGCGCCATTCTGCTGAAAAAATCAGATCCCCCACGGCACCCACAGCCATCACGCGACCGCCCGTATTTTTGTAACCCGTCAGTTCAAATTCGCTGCCATCCCATTCCAAAATCTCTAGATCATCCCAGTTTGAGACGGCTACTCTCGGACCGCTCACTGCAATGCGCGAGGCAAACCCGCCGGTATTATAGTTTGCCAAAAACTGGGCATTTGCGGGATTGCTGATATCAAACAGGTCCACTCCGCTGTTCCCCACCGCCAGATAGGCCAGGTCACCGGCAAGCCGAATGTCCTTTGCCCCTCCGCTTGTGGAGTAAGTTCCCAGAATTTGAGGATTATTTACATCGTTGTAATCAACAATCACCAGGCCAGCATCGCCGTTTGCGGCATAGACCAGGTTGTCTCTCACTGCTACCGACCAGGCATTATCCGTTGCTGCCTGTGCAAGGTATTGAGCATTACCGGGGTCCGAGACATCAAAAAACAAAATGCCGTCGGTGTGTGCGGCGGTTACCAGAATACCTTCACGTACTTCGACATTCTCAAACGAAGACGGCAGATCGGATCCGATATACCCGACGATACCGGGGTTTGATGGATCCGAAATATCCAGCACGGCTATCCCGCAATCCCGACCGGCGCCATAGGCATAATTTCCACGAATCTCCCAGTTATAGGTACGGCCGAATTCACAGCCGGTAATATTAATGGCCGAGAGCTGCACGGGATTATATAGATCGCTGATATCGAAAATTGAAACCCCGCCGAGCCCTCCGGGGATCATCATCAAATCACCGGATATTTCCACATCCAGCAATTCATGATTAGAAGGGTCGATGCGTTCCAGAATTGTGAGATTCTTAGGAAATATCAATCCAATGAGAATGAGCAGGAACAGGGAGTATTTCCATTGTATGGCTGTTCGCATATTTTCTCCTGTTTTACGGTTTATCCTATCAAAGCCAGATTTCCCCGGATCAGTCTGAAGGTTTCCGGATTGATTATTTTACCGGTATTTGTGTTTTCTCAGAAACGGCCTGATTCGTTTTCAAAGTGTACTGCACATTTTTCAGCGTTTCCGAAAAAGCAATTGGGTCCTGATACCCGGTCCGTTGATAGGCTATCTCACCATCTGCATCTAACACTACAATCGTGGGGATGGCCGTCACCTGAAAGTCCTTTGCAAGATCAATACCGGTTTTGGTGTCAATATCAATCTTTACGGGGATGAATTCGTCCAGCTGTCGAATGATGTTTTCATCCGAAAATGTGACCCGATCCATCTGACGGCAATTCGGGCACCACTTGGCATCGAATTTGATCAGAATAGGTTTCCGGTTTTCCGCTGATAATTTATTGGCCTCATCCCAGGAAAGTCCATTGAAGACATCGGCTGCAAAGGTGAGACTGCCTGCAAAGATGAGAAGCATTAAGAGTTGTTTTTTCATTTTATTTCCTTTTTTGTTGTTTCATGTGAATTGACCCTGAATAACTCAAATTCAGAGATGGATTTTCAGTAAATCCAGCCGGCAGGCGGCCATCTGACCACCTTAAAACCGGCAAAGTCCAGTCCAGGCGTATGACAACCGGATAACGCTCGAATCGCCAGTTAACACCGGCTCCCAATACCCCGAAGTCATACGCCGTTTCCTGGATAGCATTTTGGTAAACGCCCGTCCGAATGGCTCTCAGCACCCCAAATTTATTTTTCAGGGCGATAAAGGGAGTCAGGTATTTCCAGTTTGCCACATCAATACGGTAATCCAGAAATGTCTGATGACGAAATCGGAAAAGATTAGCACTCCCCAATTCCTCTACGAGAACAGCGCTGAAATACTGCAAGTGGGGATAACGCCCGAATACTGCCCCACTCCCGATTTCTAAATTGGCTGCCGGTGAGCTTTTAAAAGGGAATTTTCGATTGCCGTAGCTGGTAAAGAGCGGTAAGGCCCCTTTGATCCACAGTGACAGGCCAACAGCCCGGAGTATTAACCTGGCGTTAAATTCGGTTGACAGAAGATATGTGGCGCCGGGGTCGAAAGAGATCTTTTCCTGTAACCGGGTGGTCATGGTGCGCAATCCAAAGCCAAGAATTGTGCAGTTTGAAATTGATAATCCAAAGACACCGTCATGGAAAAACCTGCTTCGATGAGGGCATTAACGTAAAGATCATTACCGAACCGCAGGTTCAGACTAAGTGAACTGGCCTCGGCATTTGTGTAATTCAGATTATATGCATACTGTTCAATGACAAAAGACTGAAAATGCCCCTGCAGTGAACAACAGGCCTGGGCAATGGTTATCTCAGGCAACAGGACCAGCACAACCGGCAGTAAGTACAACCAGGATATGATTTTCATTTTTAGTTTTCTTTTCATGATAGCTTCCTATGCTCCGTGTGAAGTTTAGAAAGCATCATGCCGGCGGAACTGTCCCACATATGACAAATTGCAATGGGAAGTATTATTTTCGACCGGGATTGAGGATTCAGAGCAATTCCCAATCAAATGCAGCGGATTGCCCTTATGGTTCGAGAGCTTTTAGCAAAGGTAAATCAGATCAGGGGTAATCGAGTGGATATTTTTTAGTTCGAACGGGGAAAAACTAACTTACCGGAATGATCGGCGCTTTATCGAATAGCATCTGTTCGCCGAGACCAATTCGGTGATAAAGGGAAGGCGGTACACCGATATCGGCAACGTACAAGTCACCGATAAAATTTTTTGCTTCCGGTTCTAAGAGACCCTGCTTGGGCAACGCAAGTGTCAGCGTTGCTTCAGCACTGATGCAGGGGGTTGAAGCGCACCCCGTATCCCCGTTTAACCCTGAGGGGATATCCAGTGAAAGGACCCTGGAATTTTCGGACGCATTGATCAGGCGTATGGCTTCAGCTGCCTCAGCCCGCGGTTCACCACGCAAACCATAGCCAATGATGGCATCGATGATCAAATGAGATTCTTTTAATAAACCCATTGAAATATCTCCCGGATCAGCAATGGTTTTTACCGGCAGTTTATGCAGGGCTTGCCACCTCAGCAGGGTAACCGATTTCAGCTTTCGTTCGGATGTACCTAAGAGAACGGTGACTTCAGCTCCATAGTTTGAAAGATGACGGACTGCCACCAGACCCCCGCCACCATTATTCCCGGCACCTGCTGCCAGTGTGATATTTTTATTCCTGACTGAACCTCCCAGGAGTTTCCGGGCCAAATCTGCAATATTTCTGCCTGCATTTTCCATCATCTGTACCAGCGTGATACCGTAATCTTCGATCATGAGATGGTCCACTTGTTTCATTTGTTCTACTGTGATGGCTGGAATTTTCGGGCAGGTCCTCATTTTCGTAATTTAAAATTAGTGCCGAGTGTCAGGCTGACGGTGTAATCGTCCGAACTTTGCAGTGCGGCTCGTGCTCCCAGGTAATATTGCTCGAGAATTATAAAGGACAGGTTCAGACTGTAGTAAAGTGCATTCGCATCGGAAAAAGTAATTTTCTCGTGGTTGATCATCACCCTGCTGCCGGTTGCCATATCGTATTTATAGTAGTCGTTTTGTCCGTAATAAAACGATTTCTGCACGCCTGCCATTCCTGAAATAAATTTGTAGGTATAATGGAATCCTGCGCCCAGGGGTATTTCCACAATGGAGTAATTATTTTCCTGCAGATAAGACAGTTCAGCAGTTTGTACATCGCCTTTGACGTTAAAGTATCTGGCTCCCCCTGAGATATAAAGCCATTTTGAAGGCCGGATGAATTCGAGATCACCAATCAGAGATGAGTTACTGGAGAGATCTGTCGTATTTTCATCCAGAGAGGGTATGGTAATATTTGCAATACCGACACCAAAATATCCCAAGTAAGTATCCTGATACCTGAAGAGAGACGTGAACATACCCCCCTGATATATCAGTTCGAATTTCTCCAGTTTTCTGGTTCCGGTAAGTCCTTCCAGGCCATAATAGTCGAAGACAACCTCATCCGTGGCAGCGAACAGGCAAGTAAACAGGATGATGAGTATAATTAATTTTTTCATGTTATCAATTTCCTCTTGATATTGTAAGTGTTAATTGCAAAATACTACTAACATCTCCCGTTTCGGCATAGGCCGTTGCCGTGATAATAACACTGTCAAAGGCGTGTTCCGTCGGCCAGGTAAATGCGGTGCTTGCAATCCCTGAGTTATCGGTTACATCACTGGGTGGCTCCAGCAAACCCCAACCGTCAGGCTCAACGGAGAAGTTGATTGTATAGTTGGCGATGCCGTAAGAATTCTGGTCGGTCAACACAGCTGTGATCGGCGTAGTTACCGTGCCATCCTGATTGTCATCGGGAGGGCCTGCGGACAGGATCAGGTAAGTCGGAATCTGATATTCTCCGAAGTTACAGGAAATCGTAGCTGTCAGACAATTCTGCTGACCGGAGCTGCAGTTTCCGAATAAAGCTGTGATGATGGCCAATCCTGCCTGATCGAAGCTGATCAGTTCGGTCGATGTTTCACCGTAATTATTGGTAAAAGTTGATTCGGTAATGACACCCAGGGTGGTTGACCAGGTTACCGCACCATTAATAATCGGATTCCCGGTAGTAGATTCCACCACATAAGCGGTAATGGGCGTGACCGTATTGATATCGGCCAGCAGTGTATCCAATTCC
The DNA here is from genome assembly GCA_024277615.1 of Fidelibacterota bacterium. Taxonomy (GTDB): domain Bacteria; phylum Fidelibacterota; class Marinisomatia; order SCGC-AAA003-L08; family JACNLC01; genus JAADGM01. The sequence goes on from JAJRUW010000019.1 coordinate 12,526, forward strand.
GAATCAATATATATTGTTATTCCACGGAATTCAATCTCAAATTCAGTATATATGGTTTCATCATTCACAGCAAAAATATAGACACTTGCCGATTCGTCCACGTTACTGGGAACACTGGTCATATAAGCGGTGGCAATCCCGTTTTCATCCGTAAGCAGTTCAATCTCTTCTTCTCCATTTGAAAAGGTTCCGAGGTCTGTTGCAAAATGAATGGGTTCTCCCTGCATTGTGCTGCCTCTTTCATCAAAGGCTGTGACACTGAAAACCGCTTGCGATGCACCGTCGGCATAGATTGACAATGAAGAGGCCGTAGCATATATGGAAGCAATCGCCAGAGGAATGAATTCTACCGGAAGATCCGCTGAAAGCCCTCCCCACAGCGAGGCTTCAATAACAGTACTGCCCGGAACGGAACTGCTTGTAAGTGTGGCCGTGGCAACCCCTAACTGATTTGTCTCCGATGAAGCATCGATACTGCCAAGGCTGGTTGACCAGAAAACCTGTTCGCCGGTAATGGGACTGAGGGAGGTTGTTTCACGCACCAATGCTGAAATCACCGTGGTTGTTTCACCGTCCGCAATGAGGGTATCGATTTCTGTAGTGATCGTGACCGAAATGCCTCTGAACTGGACATTCATCGTATCGGTGATGGCAGGATTCTCGATGGCCGCAACCGTCACGATATTTAAAATATCCTCTTCACTGGCAATACCGGACAGGGTTGCATATACAATTCCGTCAATATTTGAAGTTGTCTGGTAGGTTTGCTGTCCGTTCAGAAATGAACCGTAAGCAGTCGAGAACTCGATGGGAGAATTTTCAAGGGGAACACCTATTGCATTGGTTGCCACCGCTGAAAAAGTCAAGGTGGAAACTCCATCCGCCGGAATGCTGTTCTGATAGGATGTAAAACTGACATCATAGATGCCTGTTTCGACAAACTGAACAGCAAGCTCATCATTAAGTTCATTACCAAAAGTTGCCGAGATGACAGCATCTCCTGTTTCATAACTGCTCACGAGCGTGGCAGCTGCAACGCCTAATGAGTTAGTTTGTGATTCGGCGGTGATGACACCCATGGTTGTGGCCCAGTTTACAGTGACCCCGCTTATGGCATTGCCATTTGTCGTTTCCTTTACCAGAGCATATATCGGTGTATCAGTTGTGCCATCGGCTATAAGAGCTTCAATCTCAGTGGTGATATCGAATGAAACACCCCTGAATTCGATTAAATCATAAATAACGCTAGAGGGATCCGATGTCAATTCCAAAGTCAGAATAGAAAGGAGGTCCTCTCGACTGGCAGAGCTGGTCAAAACGGCCGAAGCCACGCCATCTGCACCTGTTGTCAGATCAATACTGGCCAGGTCGTTTGAGAAACTACCGTTAACGGTAGTCAATGTCAGATTTGCCCCCGGAACAGTATTGCCCTCATAGTCCAAAGCTGTAGCCGTGATGACGGCGGTGGAAATTCCGTCTGCAAGAATACTGCTCTGGGAAACTTCCATTGCCAGACTCTCAACGGTAACGGGAACAAATTCAACCCCGATAGAATCGGACAGGTCCTGGGTTATTGAGACTTCAATTGTTGCCGTCCCGGTTTCACTGCTGGCCGTCAACTGTGCAGTTGCATTCCCCAGCGCATCCGTGAAGGAGGATTCAATAATCTCACCCAAAGTTGTACTCCACTGAACGGTATGTCCTTCTACAGGGTAGTTATTGCTCGTTTCTTTTAAATGCGCGGTGATATCGGTCAAAGTTGACCCGTCGGCAACCAGTGTATCAATTTGCGAGGTTATTTCAAGAGTCAGGCCCCGGAAATCAACATCTGTTGCCGCAGAGACAGAACCTTCGGTCAGGGTAACCGTAAGATGAGCTGTCACGTCCGTAACACTGGCCTCACTGGTCAGGGTTACATGCGCATATCCGTCGCTGTCAGTGAAGAATTCAAGTTCTTGGACTCCCCCTGAAAATGAACCGTGATCCGTGTTGAGTGTCAGGCTCGAATTCCCCAGCGGAAGTCCTGCCGCATCAAGCGTTACAAGAGTAATATCAACTGAGGCCAGTCCATCTGCATAAATACTGTTACTGCTGACATCGAGTTGAATCTCCGATACGGTTTGCATGACAAACTCGAACTCCAGTGTATCGGTGAAAAGATTCCCGAAGGAAGCCGTTATTACGGCAGGGCCTGTCTCGTAATCATTGACCAACTGAGTTGAAGCAATCCCAAAAGTATTTGTCGTGGTAATGCCTGTGATAGTCCCCATGGTTGTGGCCCAGGAAACCGGACGATTGACGATGGGATTCCCACTGCTTGTTTCTCTGACAAGGACTTCGACATCGGTGAGACTGTTTCCATCTGCGATGAGAGCATCAAAATCACTGGTGATAGTAAAACTGATACCCCGGAAATCCATTTGAAGGTCAGAGGAGATATTGTCATCGTTTACGGCCGAAGCATGGATCACTCCGGACAAATCATCTACGCTGGCCGGCCCGGTGAGACTAACGGTCGAGGTTCCGCCGGCTGCTGTGGCAAGTTCCAGGTAGCTTTCACCGTTTGTGAATGTTCCCTGTTCCGTAGTGAGAGCTACGGCGGCCCCCTGAACTGGATTCCCCACCTCATCGACGGCGGTAACGGACAGATCAACGGTGGTTACGCCATCAGCCACAATGCTGTATTGTGAAGTAGTGAGAAAAATGTGTGAAATGCTCAATGAAACAAACTCAAATTCCAGGGTATCACTAATACCGTCTCCCAAGGTGGCTTCTATTACGGCATGCCCATCTTCGTAACTGCTCATCAGCTGTGTTGAAGTTAAACCGAACAAATCTGTCTCGGATGAGCCCAGTATGACACCCATTGTTGTACTCCAACTCACGGTCTGACCTAAAAGGGGATTCCCATTTGAGGTCTCTCTCGCCTGAGCCGTGATTTCCGTAACCGTCGTTCCATCAGCTATCAGAGTATCAATTTGAGAGGTTATGGAAAATGTTATCCCCCGAAATTGTACAACCGCTTGGGCAACAACACTGGTATCAATTTCAGCAAAAGCGGACACGTTGGCATCCATATCAAATATGCCGGGTGCGCTGGTGAGCTCAACTTCTGCAACACCGTCACCGTCTGTTTGAATATTGATACTCTGTTCACCGTTGGAAAATTCACCGTTATCCGTTGTAAACTGCAGCGATACAAAAGCAGCCGGGTTTGCAGATTCGTCCAGAGCCGTTGCCATCAGGGAAACGCTGGAAACACCGTCCGCCAGTATATGATCTACATCCGGTATCAGGTCGATATTGGAAATACTCTGGGCAACAAAATAGATGGCTGTACTACCGTTAACTTCACCGGTACCTACGGAAGCTGTCACGGTTACTTCGCCTGTTTGACCCTGTATGGGTATTAGTAAAGCCGTTGCCACTCCGTCGCTATTTGTTTGCGAAGTCACATCAATTGTCCCCTGGGTCGTGGACCACTGCAGAGTTTCATCCGGCACCGGCGTGCCTGTAGTCGTCTCATGAAGATAAGCGGTTATCAGGACACTTCCCTGATCACTTTCAAAAAACTCCTCTTCCGTAGAGACCTCAAGGATCAAACCCTTAAATTTCACACTGGCCAGACCTTCAATTGATTCGTCCTCAGTCAAACTGCAACTGACTGTAGCCATCACATCAACTGTGGTAGCGGTACTGGTAAGGGTTGTCAATGCCAGTCCGTCCGAATCCGTCGTCAACTGCATATCTGACAAGACTCCCATATCAGTGCTGCATTGGATGTCCAGGCCCTGTAAAGCACTGTCGTACTGGTCAATCATCGCAATCTCCAAATCCGTCTCGGATTCGCCGTCACCGAGGATTTCAGTTGCCGATGGCGTCACAAGCAAAGTCAACTCCTGGGGTGAGATGGTGACCGTCAAGGTATCTTTGGCGGCTCCCGCAGAAATATAAATCGAGTTTTCTCCATAATCTGCTCCCGGCACATACCGGGCCGAGGCTTTTCCGTCAACTCCGGTAAGTGAGAAAGAACTGGTGTCCGAATATAGAATTTCACCCGAGGTTGTGGAAAATGTTACTATGATACCGTTCACGGGCTCGTCATTTGAATTCTGTATGGTTGCACTCACCACAGTAGTGTCAGTATTAGCTATCAGTTGAGAACTGTCAACCTGAAAATTGCTTATTTTTAAGAAATTATCCGGATTATCAAAAGGTGCGGTAAGAGACTTCTCATCCGGTGAACAGGACAGATAGAATAAAATTAACAACAGTGGAATGTTTAACAAATATTTTTTTGATTTCATGTACAACTCCTGAAATATTTGCTGCGCCTGTCGGGGCACAGAACTTTTTAATTTCAAAAGGGACCGGGTGCATTGATATTCTCCTGATTCCTTTCGCTTGGATGTAATTATCCCCTATACCATATTAATTTAGCAAACATCAGACCAGAGTTTTACCGATGCTTAACTAATTAAAATACAGTTATTAATATTTTTATTAAGACAAAAGTGATGGAATAATATCGGTCCCGAAGGAAAGGTTTGTCACAAATTACTGACATACTCGAGCAGACAGTTTACTGATTTGAATGGAACGGATACAATTCACTTCATCCTGTGTAGGTGCAGCCTCAGGTCAATATGAAACCTCAGTCTGTGATTGGAAGCTTACTCAGGCAGGAACCCCCGTCACAGTTGTTGACCGGGCCCGACGCTTCCTGCCGAAGTAAAAAATATTGAAAATCAAAGACGAACCGCCTTTGATAAGATGCAAACGCGCTCAGTTCCCGGTCCTCGTCACTCAGGTGAATGCTTTAACGAATCGGCATGCGGGTAACTGATTATCTTAATAACGCCAGAATATCTTTTGCACTCTGATGATCCGGACCTTCTTCAGCCCCAACGAGCTGATAAAAATCACAGGCCATGCAATTGGATAGTTTCATGGCAAAACTGCCCTGAACGACTCCTCCGCAGAAGGTGCCTGTCAAAGGCCAGCAGGCTCTGCCGCCGTTTTTACCGTGGTTAACGCCATTTACTCTTGTCTCCACGGCAGCGGGACAGACTCCCAGGTCTTCAATTTTGGCTCCCTTTGGTTCCCGGCCGCATTTTTTAAATTCCCAGCAATTAGTTTTACTCATGGATTTCCCCATCATTAATAATTAAGGTTTTGGGATATAGGGCTCTTTAGTAGATATTTATCGGCTGATATTCAATAATCTTTAATATATAAATCAGTGTCAACTGCTTTTTTTTAATTTCAAAACTGCGGCGCTGCGTTCGGCATGTTAAGCGACGATACTGCAGTATTAGTATGTGTTTTCATAATTTATGAGTAATAATTAACTACGACTAAATATATCGTATTTATTTCTTGTGATGCAATTAAGAATACATTTAATTTTGATTATGGTATCCGTGGAAAAAATGCAATGTTAAAGCTGACCCGCAAAGTTGAATACTCTCTCATCGCTCTGCGCCATATACAGAACGCCGGTGATGATGCTGTGTGCAGCGCCCGGATCATTGCAGAAAAATACGGGATCCCGTATGACCTATTGGCGAAGATCCTACAACTTCTTGCAAGAGCCTCTATCGTTACAGCTGTCCAGGGGCCCAAAGGTGGATACCGTATCAATGCCAGGCTGGGTGATATCTCCCTGATCGATTTTTTCGAGCTCATCGAAGGACCCGTCGGGATTTCCGATTGCAATCTGGATGAGGATTGCGATCGGGACAGCATCTGCAACATCCGCAAACCCATCAGCCAAATTAATGACAATATCAGATCAGTTTTCAGTAATATTACACTGGACGATATCACCCTGTAAATCAGAGTTTGATCAATAATGACAGATAACCGGAAAATAATCACAGACTTCACCGACAAAGAATACAGATACGGGTTTACCACAAATATTCAGCAGGATAAAATTCCACCGGGATTGAACGAAGATGTGATCCGACTCATTTCACATAAAAAGAATGAACCGGACTGGCTGCTTGAATATAGGTTGAAAGCATACGCCATCTGGCAGAAAATGAAGGAACCCGATTGGGCAAAATTGACTTATAATTTGATAGATTATCAATCTATCAGCTATTACGCTGCCCTGAAAAAGAAAGACAAGCTGGGGAGTCTGGATGAGGTTGACCCTGAATTGCTGGCAACATATAAAAAACTCGGTATTCCCCTTGAAGAACAAAAACTGCTTGCCGGTGTTGCCGTGGACGCTGTGTTTGATTCAGTTTCGGTGGCAACGACTTTCAAAGCTGAATTGGCCAAAGTGGGTATTATATTCCTGCCAATTTCAGAGGCGGTTCAAAAACACCCCGAACTGGTGAGGCGCTATCTGGGGTCAGTCGTCCCCGCCGGAGATAATTTTTTCGCAGCTTTAAATGCAGCTGTTTTCAGCGACGGGTCCTTCGTATATATCCCAAAAGGTGTCCGCTCACCGATGGAATTATCCACATATTTCCGCATTAACGCATCAAATACCGGACAGTTCGAAAGAACGCTGATCATCGCCGATGACGATTCGCATGTGAGCTACCTCGAAGGCTGTACCGCACCGATGCGGGATGAGAATCAATTGCATGCCGCCGTAGTCGAACTCGTGGCATTAGACAATGCCCAAATTAAATACTCTACGGTCCAAAACTGGTACCCGGGAGATAAAAACGGTCTTGGCGGTATTTACAATTTCGTCACCAAGCGGGGTGCCTGCCTGGGGAAAAATTCAAAAATATCCTGGACCCAGGTGGAAACCGGATCGGCGGTGACCTGGAAATATCCCAGCTGTATTTTACAGGGAGATAATTCGGTGGGTGAATTCTATTCTGTGGCACTGACCAACAATTATCAACAAGCGGATACGGGAACAAAAATGATTCACCTCGGGAAAAATACCAGCAGCACCATCATTTCCAAAGGCATCGCAGCCGGGAAAGGGCAGCAGACTTATCGCGGGGAAGTCAAAGTAATGAAAGGCGCCGACAATGCCCGGAATTATTCTCAGTGTGACTCAATTCTCATCGGAGAAAAATGTGGGGCACACACTTTCCCCTATCTCGACATCCGCAATCAGACTGCTCAGGTCGAACATGAAGCCACGACATCAACCATCGGCGAAGACCAGATCTTTTACTGCAATCAGCGGGGAATCACCACAGAAGATGCCGTCTCCATGATCGTCAACGGTTTCTGCCGGGATATCTTTAAAGAACTTCCCATGGAATTTGCCGTTGAGGCTCAGAAACTGATGGAGGTCAGTCTGGAGGGCAGTGTAGGATGATTCCCGTAAGCTGGCAGTAATACGACTGTCATAGCCACTATTAATTAAAATTGAAAGCGATAATAAATGCTTGAAATAAAAAATTTACACGTATCAGTTGAGGGAATGGAAATTCTAAAGGGTATCAATCTTGTTGTAAAACCCGGTGAAATACACGCAGTTATGGGAACCAACGGCGCCGGAAAATCAACCCTGGCCAATGTTATATCCGGAAATGAAAAATATAAAATCACCCGGGGGACAATAATTTACAAAGGCTCGGATCTCACCAAACTCACACCTGAAAACCGAGCCTGGGAAGGGATCTTCCAATCTTTTCAGTATCCGGTAGTGATTCCCGGTGTAAACAACATGTATTTTTTAAAGACTGCGTTGAATTCACAGCGTAAATACCGGGGGGAAGAAGAACTCGATGCCATGGATTTTATGCTGCTGATCAGGGAAAAACTAAAACTGGTGGATCTGGATGAGAGTTTTATCCACCGGCCCGTGAATGAAGGATTTTCAGGCGGTGAAAAGAAACGTAACGAAATCCTGCAAATGATCACCCTCGAACCGCTGTTGAGTATATTGGACGAGACTGATTCCGGCCTGGATATCGATGCTCTTAAAACCATCGCTGACGGTGTCAACAACTTCAGGAATCAGCAGCGGTCTTTCATCGTCATCACCCATTATCAGAGACTGCTCAACTATCTTATCCCCGATCATGTCCATGTATTGATTGATGGCAGGATCGTAAAATCGGGCGGAAAAGAACTGGCCCAGGAACTTGAAAAAAGAGGATATGCCTGGCTGGAAGAACCGCCTTCACAGACTGTGTCGCACCGGGCAAAAACCACCAAGTCATGATGGCAACGCTCGATAATCTGTTGAAACAAGGGCAGAGGTTACCTCAAAATACCGTACTTTCTCATATAACCCTTGAGGGGCAGAAAGAGTATCATAATTTGGCATACCCAAACCCGAAGATGGAGGCCTGGCGGTTCACGAATGTTTCACATCTTTTAAAAACGAATTTTTCATCTGCCAGACCCGAAGCAGAGAATGCTCAAATACCAAAACTGCTGCAATCCTCCGGATTAGGAACCAGCAAAAGACTGGTCATTGTGAACGGTGAATTTTCCGCAAAATATTCTGACCTGGCTGGATTACCTGCAGGAGTGGAAGTTGCCACCCTGGGAGCAGCCGCTGAAAAATACCCCCGGCTCATCGGCAACAGACTTTCAGGTATTGTCCCCGTTAATAACAGTACTTTCGTAGCAGCGAATACTGCAATGCTTGAAAATGGGCTCTTCTTACGGATAACCAAAGCTGCAAAACTCGCTTTTCCCCTGCAGCTGCTCTACATCACGATTGGAGACGCCGGGACCTATTCAACTCCCAGAGCGCTGGTGATAGTTGAAGACGGAGCCGCCGTAGAACTCATAGAACAATTTAGCGGAGAGGGGTCTGCTGCTTACTTCAATAACTGCGTTACGGAAATTTCCCTTGGAGAGTCCTCATCACTGATTTATTATCGCCTTCAGGGCGAAGCTGAAAACGCCAATCATATAGCATCCCTGGGTTTTGATCAGGCTGAAGGCAGTTCGCTGAAAGCCGGGATCTTTGATTTCGGAGCTCGGTTGAGCCGAAACGACATCGTAGTGAACCTGCTGGGCGCACATTGTGATACACATCTCGACGGTCTGCAAATCCTTTCCGGCAGCCAGCATGGGGATAATCACACCCTGATCCGGCATACCAAACCCTATTGTAGCAGCAACGAGCTTTTCAAAAGCATATTGGGAGGAAAAGCCAGAACGGTTTTTAATGGCCGCATCCTGGTTGGTGAAGGTGCTGAGGGGACGGACTCGGTACAGACCAACCGCAATCTGTTATTGTCTGAAAATGCCCGGGTAAACAGCAATCCACAGCTTGAGATATATACTGATAATGTGAAATGCTCACATGGGTCTGCGACGGGTCAATTAGATGAAGATGCTCTGTTTTACTTCAGATCCAGAGGAATTTCTCAGGCGGATGCCTATACACTGATGATAAGAGGATTTACACACGAAATACTAAATAAGATATCTATTGACGCAGTCCGGGGACATGTGGAGTCAAAATTGCGGTTTAAACTTGAACTCATGCAGGGAAAGGACCGTGTAAATGGATGATTTCAGAGACCTCTATCAGCAGTTGATCCTCGATCACAATCAGAATCCACGCAATTTCAGAGAGATTCCGGATACTGATCTCTTACTTGACGGGCACAATCCTCTCTGCGGGGATCGGATCAAAGTTTATATCCGCCGGGGCGACAAGCGTATCACTGATATCAGCTTTACAGGCTCCGGCTGTGCAATCTCCAAAGCTTCAGCTTCCATCATGACGACCATTCTAAAGGGTAAAACCTTTGATGAAGCAAAAAAGATCTTTGATAATTTTCACAGGATGATCACCACCGGTGACGCAAATCTGGAGGAAATGGGCAAGCTTGCCGTACTGGCGGGAGTCCATCAATTTCCGGCCAGAGTAAAATGCGCGGCACTCGCCTGGCATACCGCCATGAGCATCCTCAACGACAAAACACATGATATTGTATCAACCGAAACCTAATGGAAACATTGAACGACTATATATCACTCACTCGTGACTGTATCGCGGAACTTATCCCCAGCGGAGAGAAAATTGTACTGATCAAGGGGGAAAAGGTTAAAATCACCCAGGCTCTCGGAGGAACCTACACCCTATACATCAACGGGAATCTGGCTAAACTCTCCGGGAAAGATGCCGATGCAATTGGCAAACCGGTAGAACTGCCGGATGAGGATGGCCATCAGGATGCAGGCATCGAAGTTGAAGAAGAACTGGTCTGGGAAAAATTAAGGATGGTGTACGATCCGGAGATCCCGGTGAATATCGTTGATCTTGGGCTTGTCTATGACTTGAGACTGACTCCGGAACCCGGGGGCGGCTATACGGTGCTGGTAAAAATGACCCTTACGGCTCCGGGGTGCGGAATGGGGCCATCCATTGCTGCCGATGCCGAATATAAAGTGGGATTACTGCCCCGTGTAAAAAATGTGAAGGTTGAACTCGTCTGGGAACCCCTCTGGAACCGGGATATGATGACGGACGCTGCCAAACTGCAACTGGGGATGCTATGATTGTAAAGGATCAGGCTCTCGATGCCGTAATGCTGCGTAATGATTTCCCTGTTCTGTCCCGGTCACGAAACATACCGGCACTGGTCTATCTCGACAGCGCCGCCACAACCCTGAAACCCCAATGTGTTATCGATGCCATAGTTCGTTATTATTCGGAGTACGGCGGATCAGTTCATCGGGGAATTTATCAAATTGCAGAACGGGCTACCGAAGAATATGAAAACGCGAGAAAGCAAATAGCCCGTTTTATAGGTGCGAAAACTACAGAATCCGTCATTTTTACAAAGGGCACAACAGAATCAATCAACCTGGTGGCCTATGCCTGGGCAAGGCATATCCTGAAACCTGGAGACGAAATCCTCCTCACGGAAATGGAACATCACAGCAATATCGTTCCCTGGCAAATGGTTGCAAAAACCACCGGCGCACACATCCGTTACCTGCCGTTAAATGACGATGGAACGCTGAACCTGGAAGATGCGCACCGATATTTTACACCGCAAACAAAACTGGCGGCAGTGATCCATCAATCCAATGTGCTGGGTACCGTGAATCCTGTCGAAAGAATTGTAAAAATGGCCCATGACGCAGGTGCCTTAGCCCTGGTGGACGGAGCCCAGAGAGTTCCTCATCACAGTGTGGACGTAACCGAACTCGGCGCCGACTTCTACGTTTTTTCAGGACATAAAATGCTGGGACCTACCGGTGTGGGTGTACTCTATGGTAATCTTGAAGTCCTCGATAAAATGGAACCTTTCCACGGCGGAGGCGATATGATCCGCACCGTTTCGATGCTCGAGTCAACCTGGAACACGCTGCCGTATAAATTTGAAGCCGGCACGCCTCCCATTGCCCAGGTCATCGGTCTGGGGACGGCGGTAGAGTATCTCTCCAATATCGGACTCGACAAAATCACTGCTTATGAAGAGCAGCTGACAACTTATGCCCTTAAAGCACTCAGGACTATTCCCGGAATTGAGATTTATGGTGAAGCTCCTCACAGGGGAGCTGTGATCAGTTTCAATGCCGGCAATGTTCATCCGCATGACCTTTCCCAATTGCTCGACCGGGATGGCATCGCAGTGCGTGCCGGACATCATTGTGCTCAACCCATCATGACCCGGCTGGGGATATCGGCCACTACCCGGGCCAGTTTTTATCTTTATAATACTCTCGAAGAGATTGATTTGTTAGTTGAGAGTATTCGGAAAGCCATCGACTTCATGGGAGGCTGACCTGCCGGTATATCACCGGTTGATCATTAAGTTTTTCACGTGCCCGAACTTCCCGAAGTTGAAACCGTTGTCCGCTCACTGCAGCCACTCCTGATTGGCCGTCAAATACAGGATTTCACCTGCCTTTGGACCCGGACCCTGAGCGACTTCACAACTGCTGACTTTGCAGATCAGATCAAGAAACAGACCATCCGCGCCATTCACCGGCGGGGCAAATACATTCTTATCGACCTGGATACAGGTTATATTCTGGTGCATCTGCGAATGACTGGTAAGCTGCTTTTTGCCAGAGAATTGCCACAACAAATGAAACATGTACGAGCCTGGTTCTCACTTGATGAACAGTCGTGTCTGTACTTTGAGGACATCCGTAAATTCGGCCGCATCACATTTCGTTCGACACTCACCGATCTCGAATCAAAACTCGGGCCCGAACCCCTGTCGGATGAATTCACCTCAATACTGCTAAAACAAATTCTGACGGGCACCTCCCGGCAGATCAAACCGTTGTTGCTGGACCAGTCTGTCCTCGCCGGCCTGGGAAATATTTACTGTGATGAAGTCCTTTGGAAAGCCGCCATTCATCCCCGCACACCGGCCCGAAGAATTCCCAGCCGCAAGATTGAAATCTTGCACACGGCCATCGTTACTATTTTGACCGAAGCCATAAAACATCAGGGCACTACTATCCGCAATTTCGGGTTTCAGGGTGAACGCTCAGGGAACTATCACAACCGGCTGCAGGTCTTCGGCAAAACCGGTCAGCCCTGCCCGTGCTGTAAAACGACTGTGGTCAAATTGTCCGTCGCCCAGCGCGGAACACATATTTGTCCCAGCTGTCAGAAATTTTGAATTATTTCGTAAAAGGGAATCAAATTCGCCGCAGGTGAATGGCAGGTTAATTATTTATAAAGTATTATTTCTGATATTTTACCCACTTCTCAACTTCCTTCATCTCTTCTGCATTAATTTCATGACCTCCATCAAATTCAAAATATGATACATCATATCCTGAATTTTTATAGAAATCACTTGATCTGGTTGCCAATTCAATATTGATAATTGCATCGGATTTGCCGTGAGCGATAAGTAATTTTAAGTTATTTGCCGATCGGACAATTTCTTTTGTTGGCCATTCTATTTCAAATGAGTCTGTCCATGGGGACCACCCTTCTTCATATAATGGAGGTCCCGAAAGGATAATTATCCCCTTTAAAAGTTGAGGATTATTTATGCCCGTTATTTGTGCAATAATTGCCCCTTGAGAAAACCCCATTAAATACACACCGCTAACTTTATATTTTTCCGTTAATGATGGTATCAGGTTTTCAATGTATTGAGATGTGAGTTTTAGGGCTCCGGACATCATTATTAAATCCCCCGTTGGCCAGGCTGACCAATCATAACCAATCTTATCTTCTATCAACCATTTATAGGGTGCTTGGGGAGTGGCCATAATAAATTGTGGATCCTCAAAATGTTTCCAAACGTTCATGAAGTTTTGGAATGAATCTCCACCACCATGCAAACTAATGATCAATGGAAGGGGCTTGTCCGGATCATAATCACCAGGGAACTGTAAATTACATTTTAAAAGTACTGGACTTTCAAAATAAAGTGAATCGGATTTCACAGTAGTCATTTTGTTCTCCTGGCCCTGCATGAAATGAAAATTACAGCAAAATAGGAGAATTGTAATAGTGAGTCTAATGTATTTTTGCAAGATTTCTACCGGTATATTTTTATTTCAATTATCGCACTAAATCTACCAGAGGCAAACGCAGGTAAACAAAATATAAAATTATAGTATTTGCCATACCCGGGAAGATCTGAAACCACAGACCTCCCCGTTTATACTGATTCATGCCTGGGCGGGAGTTTCTGCATTGAAGATGATCTCACCCTCTTTTTGCCCGACCGCAACCTGATTCACATCAGGATGCAGCAGCAGGTATTTGGATAAGCCGGATAGGATCTCCCGCTTAATGATGCGCTGGATGGGCCTTGCCCCAAACTGCGGGTCGTAACCGTGATCAACGAGATAGGATTTTACAGCCGATGAAAAGCCTAGTTCAACAGACTGTTCTTTCAGTTTATCCTGAACTTCCTGCAGTCGAAGATCCACTATTTGTCGAATGACATCCCGATCGAGGTTCTGGAAAGTTATGATCTCATCGATGCGGTTGATGAACTCCGGGCGCATACTCCGGCGCAGTTCTTCACTGGTCAGGTTGGAGGTCATGATGATGATCGTATTCTTGAAATTGACAGTGCGGCCTTTGGTGTCTGTGAGGCGTCCGTCGTCCAGTATCTGCAGCAGGACATTCAACACAGTTGGATGTGCTTTTTCAATCTCATCAAAGAGAATGACTGCATAGGGTCGCCGCCGTATGCGCTCGGTGAGCTGACCGCCTTCGTCGTAGCCCACATATCCGGGGGGACTCCCGATAAGTTTCGCCACCGAGTGCCGCTCGGAGAACTCGCTCATGTCCAGGCGGACCAATGCCCGTTCGTCATCAAAAAGAGTCTCTGCCAGAGTCTTGGCCAGTTCGGTCTTCCCCACTCCGGTATTGCCCATGAACAGGAATGACCCCGTCGGCCGATCCTGATCGGTAACGCCCATCTTCGACATCCGGATTACATCGGCAACAAAGCGTATCGCTTCATCCTGACCTTTCACCCTGCGGTGAAGAGCATCTTCAAGAGTCAGCAGTTTTTCCTTCTCCCCTGATAGCATTTTTTGAACCGGAATTCCGGTCCATTTGGAAACGATATCCGCAATATCCTCCGTATCCACTTCCAGTTTGACAAAGCGGTTATCAGCCAGTTTTTCTTCCATTACTTTCAGTTCTTTCTCCGCCTCTGGAATGTCGTTATACCTGATCTTGGCAGTGGTTTGATAATCGCCTTCCCGCTGGGCACGATCGGCTCGCGTATTCAAGTCGTCAATCTTCTCTTTTATACTGTTGACGTCTGCGACTTTCTTTTTTTCATTTTCCCAAATACTTATCAAATCAGCCAACTTGGCCTTCAAAGCTTTTATCTATGATTTTACGGCAACGAGACGTTCTTTCGAACGGGCATCCTTTTCTTTTTTGAGGGCTTCCCGCTCAACTTCAAGCTGCATCAGTTTCCGTCTGGCATCGTCTATTGCCACAGGTGCCGAATTGATCTCCATGCGGATCTTGGCCGCGGCTTCATCTACCAGGTCCACGGCTTTATCGGGCAGGAAGCGGTCCGTGATGTAGCGGTCTGACAGTGTGGCGGCGGCGATGAGGGCTGCATCCCGGATGCGCAGACCATGGTGCAGTTCATATTTATCCTTGATCCCCCGGAGAATCGTGATTGTATCCTCCACATTGGGTTCGGAAATATAGACTTGTTGGAAGCGGCGCTCCAGGGCGGCATCTTTTTCTATATATTTTTGGTATTCCTTTAGAGTGGTTGCGCCGATAATCTTCATCCTGCCACGGGCCAGTTCCGGTTTGATCATGTTGGACACATCCATCTGACCTTCCACCGCCCCGGCGCCGACAATAGTGTGCAGTTCATCGATAAAAACCATGATCTCCCCGTCACTATCGACAACCTGTTTAATGAAATTTTTCAGACGCTCCTCAAACTGTCCCCGGTACATGGCTCCGGCGATCATTGCACTCAGATCGAGAGTCACCAGTTTTTTATTTTTCAAATTTTCCGGAACATCACCTTCGATAATGCGCTTGGCCAATCCTTCGACTACAGTGGTCTTACCCGTACCGGGTTCACCAATCAGTACAGGATTATTTTTCGTGCGCCTTGAAAGGATCTGGACGATGCGCCGGATCTCATCCTCTCTGCCAATAACAGGGTCGATCTTGCCTTCATTGGCCAGCGCAGTTAGATCAATGCCGTATTTTTCCACGGGATTCACACCCTGTTCGGGATTGAACTGCTGAACATTTTGATTTTGATTCATAATTTTACCTCCTGATTGTTTCGGGTCGAGCTTTCAGGAAATGTGCCGGGAAATTGCTCTGCCACCGGGTCAACGGAAATAGACGATGTGGCACGGAGATATGACAGATTGTTTTACAAACGGGCGGCTTCAGACTTGAATAATAATTGAGTACACGAATGGGAAGAAAAAATTCCGGGTCAGGGCACCTGGCGGTGACCCGGAATCAGATCTTATCAGTTCATTTCACCTTAATGGCAAATGGCATCAGCAACTGGATTTCATCATTCTCAATAACGGGAATGATTTGCAGGATTTCCAGTTGGTCCATGATCTCGTCGGGGATATAGGCCGAAATCCGTGTATTGCCGGACATACTTTTAAGGAATGAGTATCGCGGCCTGGTTTTCGGGTATTCTATGATCCTGACTTCCTGATCAGCGGAAATTCCCGCCTCCTGCTTTGCCAGTTCGATGGCTTTGGACAGGCCGCCAACCTCATCGATGAGTTTTCTGTCTTTTGCCTGCGTTCCGGACCAGATACGGCCCAGTGCGATGGGGTCCAGATCATCAACTTCCAAACCTTCACGGCCGGCAGCAACTTTTTCCTTGAACATCTCGTATGTATCCACGATAGCGGCACGCAGAATAGCCTTTTCCTCAGCACTCCAAAGTTTATTGGCGGAATAGAAATCTGAATGCTTGCCATATTTGATTTTATCGGAGGTAATACCCAGTTTTTTAAGCAGACCGGAATAATTAATACGACCGCTCAGCACACCGATAGAGCCGGTGATGGTCGTGGGATAGGCCACGATTTTATCAGATTGACAGGCGATCCAGTAGCCGCCGGAACCCGCAACATCAGACATGGAAGCGATGAGCGGTTTTACATTTGCCGAATCCAGATCAGTGGTATTGTTCACCTCCCTTAAAATCATATCGGATGCCAGAGCCGAACCACCGCCACTGTCAATTCGGAAAACCACCGCATCCACATCTTTGTTCTCCCGGGCATCTTTCAGAGCCTGAGTGATGGTCTCGTCTCCCATCTGCGTGGATCCGCCGGGTCCGGGATTGCTTTCACCGGATACAATTCCGCCCACGGCATATACGATGGCAATAGTGGGGATTTCTTCGGTTTTCCACTCGTTAACATACTTTTCTTTGGAGTCGATCCCGCTCCATTCCTCGGTCTTGACATCCCGGCCATCAAATTTTTCGATATAACTTTCAAACTCATCGGGAAATTTAGTGCCGGTGATCAGTCCGGCCTCAATAGCAGCTGCCGGAAGGTAGGGCCCGTTGTCGATAACCTGGTTCGTTTTTTCAACACTCCAGCCATGACCGGAGGCAATCCCGTTGACGAATTCTGCGTAGAGATCGTCAAAAACTTCACCATAATTTTCCCGCATCTCCGGTGACATCTCCTTACGTAAAAAGGGGTCCGGTGCAGTTTTATAGGGGCTGATCTGTTCAAATTCACCCACAATGTCCAGTTTATCCATGAGACCTTTATAAAAATTTAATTCCAGGTTTAGTCCCCGCAGGTCCACTTCCCCCAGCGGCGCAACATAGATCTCATCCGCCATCGAGAGCAGATAACAGCCAATGTTGTTGATGCCGTCTGCATAAACAATGATCTTTTTCCCGGCAGCCTTGAAACGCTCCAGGGCCTGGCGGACTTCATAAAGTTTACCCAGTCCGCCGCTCAGATAATCATAATCGATAATCAGACCATCCACCTTTTCATCTGCAGTCAGTTCATCAAGTTTTTCAACCCAGGTCCGCAGCTGAGTTCCGTGAACCGTTTTCTTCAAAGGGTTCAAATTGAAATTGAAGAGGGGACTTTCAGGTTTTTCTTCAATCATCGTACTGTTCATCTTCATCCGCACATAATGGAGTGCCTTTTTATCCTTTGTTTTCAGGATGCTTTTAAGTATCTGTGAATGTGTATAAAAACCGTACTCCGTACTCTGCACTTTGGCGATGGAACTACCGCCGATATTGAAACCACCGAGGCTGAAATCGAAACCGAGATTCAAGGAAATATCTTCTCCGTTTTCACCGGACATGACAGAAAAGAAAATCCCGTCAACAGGTTGGAGCTCGATAAAACCCGACAGCGTTGAGTTTGCTTTATAGGAATCGTAATCGGTTATTGTGGCCCAGTCTGTTGTAGTCACATCCGCTCCCAGAGTCAGACGATACCCGAAAGGTCTGATGGCAAGGCCTATCCTGGAAGCAGTTAAATTCAGTTTTGTATCAAAATCACCCGTAATGCCCAAAGAACCAAATGATACAGGTCGGTACAGAAAACCCAGTGTGTGGACCTTGTGACTGTCCCAGCGATAGCCGAAGTTCAGGCCGCCGCCCAGATCGCCGCCGAGAGCCAGGTTATATGAGAGATGGTTTGTGCCGTAAAGTGTGTAGCCAAAGCCATCGACTCTGGTGCCGGCAAAATAAACAGGGTCTTCATTTTCGTTTTTCGGTACCCTCACTTGAAACGCCGATTGTTCCCCTCTGTTGACTCCCAGTCCGGCCGGGTTTAAAGCCAGAGCATCAACGTTATCTGAGGTTGCTACGGATAGCCCGTTCCAGAAAAGCTGACCGGACAGCAATTCAACGGTTGTCAGGATAAGTCCTGCCGTCAATAGGATAGATTTGTAAAACTTCATTTTTTCCTTTCTCTTGGGATATATATTGTCGCCGAACTCCCTTACAGGCAGCAGCATGACCCACTCTTATTTAAGAATTTATGATTAATAAAACTGGAATAATTTACGATGATTCGGCAGCATACACATCAAAAAGAACGATAATCTTCCTGAAATTATTCAGTTCAGCTGTAAGTTTAGAAAAAAAACACAATGCTCGTTAGTTTCACAGTCCGTTCAATATTGCATCTACCAGATCGACGACATCCAGCACATTGATCGCTCCGTCAATGTTGATATCTGCCGCCCAGGCTTGCTGTGGTGCAGGGCCCTGGTTTCCCAGAATGAAGTCGACAATGAGAACGACATCCAGCACATTCACAGACTGGTCCCCGTTTACGTCACCCAATTGAGGGGGAATCGTTGGAGTCAGAACAATATCCAACCGTACCTGTTCATTCAATAATTGAAATTGCGTCACTGCAAAGTTAAGATAATCGTCTGCGCCGGCTGTTATTGTATAATTTCCGTTGATCAGCGGCAGGCTGTAGCTGCCATCCTGGGCGGAACTGACCTCGTCGCTCCATCCCAGAGAATTATTTTCCCCGTACACCCAACTGTCCCCCACGGGCAATCCTGTAACAGCATCGGTCACAAAACCCCAAATTCCCGAATTCAGAGGGGCCAGTGTCAAATCAACCCGGATTGAGTCATCATTTACCGATACCGGGGCCGTTTCCAATTGAGTCCATCCCTCAAGGTTCGCACCCACCCAAAATGTCCCGTTTGAAACCTCAAAACTATAATTCCCGGCACTATCCGTCACGGCCTCATACGAATACCAGGAGGACTCGTTTCCGGTAGTAACGGTAACCGGGACACCCGGGAGAGTAATCCCGGTGTTGATCTCATAAACGGTGCCGAAGATCGACCCTGCTATTACGAGCGGTTCCATGTAAACATCCTGTTCTACGAATCCTTCTGCAATATCAATGGCGGGGAGGATCTGATTGTAGTAGCCGTCTCTGAAAAGGATCATAGCGTAGTTCCCGGGGGGAGTTGGGATCTCATAGTAACCACTGCTATCGGATATTCCCCAAAAATGGAACTCTGTGGTTGTTTCTGACAAATGCACCTGTGCCCCGGACAGAGGATCGGTCGTTACCGTATCGAAGATATGCCCGGCCAGTCCACCCGTAAAAGTCAATAAATGAAAATCAATATTCTCTTCGCCGGAAAGTACATTTTCATAATGTTCTTCGACATAGATCCCGGGGGGAAGTGTATATTCATCAATATTTACCGTATATCCACCGCTTTGATCTGCTGCACCGGATACCGGAAGTGTGTATATGCCGCTGAGATCCGAAATGTTTGACATTGATCCCAGAGCGCTCACTGCAACCAGTGTGACATTCTGGTTCAGGGGTATATCATCCAGAAATATCATTCCGCTGATCTGGCTGTCTGTTGAATAAATTTGAAATTGCCGGAGTACCGTATCTCCCGGCGTAATTGAAAATATCCCGGCATCAGGCGGTTCCAGATATGCCTGCCCCAGATAATCATCATTGATCCTCACCAGCCAGTTTCCGGTATAAAGTCCCATCGTATAAGCGCCGTCTGCATCCGTTGTGACCATAGCAGCCGGAAAGGGGTTTTGAGAATCCACAGCAAATGCATGGATCTCAATCCCTTCAACCGGTTGGTCATCCTGATCTATAAGGCTGCCTGTCACTGCACCCACGACCTCCTGCAGTGTAATATCGTACCCGCTAAGATGCCCATCCACCATGAGGTTGTAACTGACATCAGAGATCCACATCCCATCCATGATATCGAAATAATCAATCATTGCGACGAAATAATTACCGGACTCCGGCACTGCAACCTGGTACGCTCCCGTCTCATCGGTTACGGTCATCCAGGGTTCCTGTGATGTGCCCTCAAGCGGCATGGCCATTATGATCAAATTTCCAAATGCAGGTATCACCTGACCCGATACGGAATAATCAGAATTGAGAGGTTCTATCCATGCAAAAGCCGTAGCAGTACCGCCGTTGTCCACGGCAATGAAAAAGACACCCAGATCTCCAACCATGAAAACCCCCTCGCTCCCTGACAATGTCTCCTCATAGATCCCAGGGGCGGGATTCTCGTCCGTTTCATCATTATCGACCAGATGATGGGGTTCCTGAATATCCAGGTCCTGGTTCTGGTCCCAAACTGCATCACCATTCAAATCAATCCACATATTCACATCTGCTTCACCCACCCCGTCAGAGAAGACGACGGTTATCTGCATGGGGCTGCCCTGAGTCAGAACAGTTGAATCGCTGCCGTTAATAAAGATCTGCAACGGGTCCCTGGAGCGAATGAGCTGTGCAACCTGACTGGCTCTGACCGGTGAGTAGGGCTGCCTCCCAGGTGAAATGGAAAATGGATTCGGTATTGTTTGAAAAGTGGGGTTTAGAGAGGTGGATTGAAATTGTGCCGGTCCGGGATGTTCGGAGATTAGTGAAAAAAAATCTGGTTCATCGGGTAGGTAATTATTTCCTGTGAGTCCAATGGGAATGAAAAGGACAACGATGGTTGAGATAAAAACGATTATTTTCATACAGGCCTCCTTTGAGGGTCGAATCTATCGTATAATGTGCCTAAATATTAATTGAGAAGACCGGTATCAGTCAAGGATGGACTTTACCGCCATATTTTTACCTGCAAGTCAAAACGATAATTTGTTAATACTGAAGACAACCTGGTCTTCCTTTGGGGCGTCAGGCCAAATGATAAATCTTAATTCTGTGTAAGTATTCAGGAACTTTAATAACTTTGCCGGTTTTCTGGAATTCATTTGCATACGGGTTATTTATAAGGTACCGGGAATATATTGAAATAGGATGCACGAACGACGCAAACATAAAAGAGCTGTCTGGATTGAACGCAGAGGTGAACAGAATGCAGAATCAAATAGTTCACAGGCTGAAATCTCAAGAGACCTTCAGGAGCGAAACCGGCACCTGAAATATCTGATGTTCTGGATTCTAGTCAGCCTGATAATGTTCCTGAATATGGCGGATTATTATCTCACTTATATCGGCGTAAATCTCGGAGCGAAAGAATTGAACCCCATCATGGATTTTCTCATTGGCAAAGGCTGGGAGTATGTGGCGCTGTTTAAGTTGAGCATCATGGTCATTTCTCTTCTGGCATTATGGCGACTCTATCGCTACACTATCGCACTGTGGGTTGCAAGTTTCATTACGATATTTTATACGGCCCTGCTGATCTACCATTATTTTAATTTGGGGACAACACTTTAGCAGTCCCTGCTTAGACCCACCTAAGCCTGCTCCTGACCGAATTGGTTATTCTGAAAACCCTGTCGGGGTAATCTGTAAATAAACCGTCCACTCCCATTGCCTGCAGGCGCAGTATCTCTGTCGGTGCATTGACAGTAAAAACATAGAGCCGCTTCCCCCGGGCGTGCGCGTAAGCAATGAGTTCGGATGATGCAAGTTCAGCAGAAACATGCAGAGAGAAATAGGTTGAAAGCGCAGTTTTAATTTTTTGCAACGCTGGCGCAGATGCTACAAGACAACCGGTTTTGATATCAGGTTTTAATTCTTGAAAGCGGGTCAACTCGGCCTGATTGAAAGATGAAACCAGAATATGATCCTGATTCCAGCCTCTGGATAATTTATCCGTAATCAGGCGGGCAACCGGTTCCGCTGTACCGACTCCTTTCAATTCAATATTGACGCCTGCGCGGTGGTTCAGTGTCTGAAAAATTTCCCACAGAGTTGGGATTTTTTCTCTCTCCCCGGCGTCGAGAGTACGCAGATCAGCAAATTTATAATCGTGTATAGAGCCGGAGCCGTTGGTTCTGCGTTCAAGTCTTTCATCGTGAATAACCACAAGTTCGCCATCTACCATGTGGACATCTATCTCCACGCAATGCGCGCCAAGTTCGAGAGCTTTGCGGATTGAGGCAAGCGTATTTTCCGGGGCATGACCTCCTGCTCCCCGATGCCCGATACATAACAACGGACCAAACGACATTGATCAAACTTTCCGGAATTGCCCGTGTAATTCAATAAAATGCAGGGCCGGTGAGAGAGTGTGATGTGTAAAAGATTGAAAATAACCCGAATCTGTAATTACTGTCATGGTATAATTTAACTACATTGGGAGATAATTATTTTAAGATAAATTCCCTGGCGGCATCGAAACAAGTTAAGCCGGGACCGTATTCACGGGTTGCTCGTACCGGATGGTCAACTCCTGCAGGATTGTCAGGCATGGAATTAGACTGCCCTAATCAGCTTTTCTTCTGTATGTCTTCATAGTGATTCCTTTCAGAATTTACTTTAAGGAAGACACTTGGGTAGCCAACGGGATCTGGTGTAAATTTCATCCTTTAAACAGCGCCCCGGCGTTGTTTCTCAACCTGTCCCTGCCGTGTCCTTCCAAAACGCCGACAGGGGCAGGCCATTTCACTGTACACAGCGTCACGATCACCTCATGACGCTCGTATCAGATATCTTTATATTATCGGTACCCCCTGATCACATAGGCTTGAGCGGTTGAACTTAAAAAACCGGTTGATGTTGCCCTAAACTACAGGACACCTCGATTAGTCATAAATTATGATAATGGAGGTGAGAGAGAAACAGCAACGCAGTGGATTAACCCGTGATTTCAAAGTTGAGTCAGTGGCATATTTGCTAAACAGCGGTAAACCCGCAACGGAGATTGCCAGGGACCTTGGCATTCGGGTAGAACTCCTGTATCGTTGGAAGCAGGAATATCTGAACAATAAACAGGATTCATTCCCGGGAGCAGGCCACATGAAGGATCCTGAAGAGGAAAGGCTGCGTAATCTTGAAAGGGAGCTTCAGGATGTAAAGATGGAGCGTGATATATTAAAAAAGCGCTGGCCATTTTCTCAAAGGCACCGGGATGAAGTATAGATCTATATACTCAAACCGTTCGTCATTTCCGGTGGTGAAAATGTGCCAGGTATTAGCAGTAACCTGGAGCGGTTATTATGTATGGATCAAACATCCGGAAAGTCGCAGAAAAAGAGAAAACAGGCAGCTGTCGGGAACAATAAAAAAGATATTCAAAAAGAATCGCGGCACTTCATGAAATGGGAATAAAAGTCAGTCGTATCCGGGTGGCCAGAATAATGAGCGAGAATGGCATCAGGGCCAAGGTGAAGCGTCGGTTCAAGGTAACCACCCGGTCCAACCACAGCTACCCGTACTCTCCCAATTTATTGAAGCAGAAGTTTTTCGCAGCAGCAGCCAATCTTGTATGGTTGTTAGATATTACCTATATCAGGACGCTTGAAGGTTGGCTGTATCTGACGGTCATCATTGATTTGTACAGCCGTGAGATCATTGGCTGGTCCATGAGTAATCGGTTAACCACCCGGACGACTACCATTCCTGCATTGATTCATGCATACAGATCTTGCCAGCCCCTACCCGGTACTATATTCATTCAGACAGAGGGATTCAATATGCAAGTGAGGATTTTAGGAAGCTTCTGGCGTCCTTCAAGATGATCCAGAGTATGAGTGGAACCGGCAACTGTTATGACAACGCAGTAGCAGAAAGTTTCTTTCACACACTCAAGACGGAGTTGGTCTATCATGAGAGATACGGGACCAGGTTAGAAGCAAAGCGCAGTATTTTTGAGTATATGGAAGTTTTCTACAACAGATTAAGGAAACATTCAGCTCTGGGATACAGGTCACCTGTGGAATTTGAATTATCAGCATTGAAACAAGCAATGTGATTTATCACCGTGTCCACTTTTTTGTTGCAAGATCATTTTCTAAAACCCAAGGCCGGAAGTTGATTACTCCCGGCCCCGTTTTTATAATACGACTGTTGTTTATTTTTGCCGATTGCATTCCGGACTGTTCGGTAAACCCGTCACCATTCCGCTGTGTCGGCCAGGCATTTTTTACTTCTAACTTTTAACTCTTCACTTTTCACTATGATACTACTTCACCAGCATGAGCTTCTTCTGACGGCTCACGAAGCCTCCGGCAGACAGTTTTACAAAATAGATACCTGTAGGCTGCTCTGCCCCATCCCAGACCACCGAATAATCTCCTCCGGACTGCTCACCGTTCACCAGTACGGCGACCTCTTTGCCCAGTGAATTGTAAATCCTCAATGAGACTTTCATGCGTCCTGGAATAGCATAACTGATCGTGGTTTTGGGGTTAAAAGGATTGGGCACCGCATCATACAGGGCAAAGCCGGTGGGTTCGATCGCTCCATTAACCATGATGCTGTTACCATACCAGTCCACAACCTGCGCCGAGGCGACCTCGAGAGGTTCTGTAGAGCGAAATAGCGGAGAACTCCCGCTCAAGGCAGAACCTGTGACGTTGTAAATCAGGATCCGTCTGTCAGAGTGCTGCAGGTCCCAGCCGGCGGGCAAAAGCGATTGAATTTCGCCAACAGGTGATCGCAGCTCAATCTGCAGACCGGCGACATCGCCTTCGGATTCCAGGATCATTTCGCCTTGCTCAAAATTAAAACGCACATCCTGCAGTGGATCAAATTCCCTGGCCGGCATGCAGTCAATGATCCAGCAAACAATCAAAACAATATCGTTAATATCGAGGAAACCGTCGCCATTTGCATCCGCATCCGGGTAATAGGGTGCCTGTGTCAGTATATCCGCAACAAGCTGTACGATATCGCTCACATCCAGGGAGCCGTCTCCGGTTGCGTCTCCCTCCAGAACACAATTCGCCGCACAACCGTCACCGTCGAGCGTATTACCATCGTCACATTCCTCATCCGGATCAAGCATACCATCACCGCAACTTGAAGCACAGTCGATAAAGCAAAGATCATCAATCCACAGCTCCTGCCCGCCTATGTTGAAGGCGGCAAGTCCTGCAGTCAGGGGACAAAGTGTTATGCTGCCACTGTCATCACCCAGACCATTGGTCACTGTGACCAGCACGCCGCCGACCACAATATTATTCAGAGTGGAAAAATTATCAACATTGCGGAGATCACCATTGATCTCCAGATTGACATTGCCCCCGTACTCTCCGAATTTGAAGGTTACGCCAGTGATGGATTCCCCAAAATCAAAAGCCAGTGTGATATTGTTCACCGCGACCTCATTGCCGCTTCCGCCAGCCTGACCCGTATCCTCGATAGTTGCCAGACCTCCTGAATACCAGCTTAAATCGGAGAATTGGAAATCACTCATGGTGACTTCTATATCATTCGTAATGAAGATGTCAGCGTTGTTAAATACGGTTCCCAATATTTGATCTTCAAAGTCAGCTGCAGGTACTGTACATCCGGGAATATCCGGTTCAATCCTGCAGGTCGGGGAGCAGCCGTCACCGGCCAGGTTGTTACCATCGTCACATTGCTCCCCGGGATCCAGGTTCCCGTCCCCGCACACTGCTGCCACACACTGGCAGCCTGCACAGATTTCTCCGAGATTACAATCCCAGTCAAATTCACACTGTTCTGGCGGGTCAATGATCATATCTCCGCAGAAAGGAGTAAGGCAGACACAGGCCACACAATTATCTCCCGGAGGACAATCTGCATTACCTTCGCATTCTTCGGGGAAAACTACGATGCCGTCACCGCAACCAGGGGAAACGCACTGACAGCCTAAACATATATCGCCCATAAGGCAGTCCAGATCATCTTCGCAGTCTTCCGGCGGATCAACAATACCGTCACCGCAGTCCGGCTGCACACACTCGCAGGCGTTACAGACTGACCCGGCAGGGCAATCCCAATTGAATTCACATTCTTCCGGCGGTGTCACAATAAAATCTCCGCAGTACGGCGGTGTGCACTGACAGTTTGAGCAGGTTTGTCCCAGAGGGCAGTCTTCGTCAGCTTCACACTGTTCCGACGGTTGTATGATACCGTCACCGCAAGTATCGGATACGCATTGACAATCAAGACAGCTGCTACCCGGTGCACACTGGTCGTCAAACTCACACTCTTCCGGCAACTGGACTATACCATCTCCGCAATATGGGATGTTTACTGGATTATAACATTGGCAATTCAGACAAATTTCACCAAAGGAACAATCCAAAGTAGATTCACATTCTTCCGGGAATGTGATCACACCGTCACCGCATTCCGCCGCGGTACATTGACAATCAGAGCAATACTCCCAGGGCAGACAGTCACTGTTTGATTCACAATCTTCCCCCGGATCTACGTATCCGTCGCCACATGCAATATCACGGCAGTAACAATCGTCGCAGATCTGATCGATACCGCAATCCAGATCAGCTTCACAGTCTTCAGGAGGTGTAATGACTCCATCTCCGCAAACAGAGTTGGTACACACACAACCCACACAACTCTCCCCGTTTTGACAGTCAAAATCAAACTCACATTCCTCAGGCGGATCGATATACCCATCACCGCAAACGATGTCAACACATTCGCAATCCCTGCAGGTCTGCCCGTCGTCACAGATGATCTGTGAGCAATCGATGTCCGTATGCTCACAAATGCCCTCAGGTCCGATGCACTCATCCAGCGTACAGGGGTCATTATCATCACAGGATACCGGTTCGTAGATACAATTACCGTCTTCGCAAAAATCATCTGTGCAGTAATCGTTATCGTCGCACTCAAGGGCTGAATAATGGCAGTTACTGTCAGCTCCACAAGTATCAGTGGTACAGGCATCACCATCATCGCAGTCATCATCCGATTCACAATAAATACAATGGTCATTAACATCATCACAGCCTAAGGTTAATTCACAGGGAGCAAAACCATTTTGACATTCGCCATTGGAACAATATTCTTCTCCGTTGCAAAACTCTCCATCGTTGCACTGCTGGTTGGAAGTACAGGCCGTACAGGTATTTTCAGCTTCGTTGCACAAATTTGCCGGACAAGGTGGGTCAGGATAAAAACATTCACCGTCAAA
>JAJRUW010000020.1 GCA_024277615.1 Fidelibacterota bacterium
CGGTGCCTTTGAGAAAATGGCCAGCACTTTTTTTAATATACCACGCTCCATCTTTACATCCTGAAGCTCCCTTTCAAGATTACGCAGCCTTTCCTCTTCAGGATCCTTCATGTGGCCTGCCCCCGGGAATGAATCCTGTTTATTGTTCAGATATTCCTGCTTCCAACGATACAGGAGTTCTACCCGAATGCCAAGGTCCCTGGCAATCTCCGTTGCGGGTTTACCGCTGTTTAGCAAATATTCCACTGACTCAACTTTGAAATCACGGGTTAATACTCTGCGTTGCTGTTTCTCTCTCACCTCCATTATCATAATTTATGACTAATCGAGGTGCCCTGTAGTTTAGGGCAACATCAATTATGTGCTGTATGTGCGGGGTTGCCCAATCTGTTGAAAATACGCATCAGATACGGCTATATTCCCCATCTCGTACGCGAACTTGGACGGGATCAGGTTGCTATTTTCTCACTTTCTCAGCGCAACCGCATGGAGGCCTTTTCCCTGAATCAGACCAGCAGGCGGGGAACTAATGCTGAAGCTGTCAAAACAGGAGAGTGGAAATGTTACTTCGGCAAACACGGCTTAAAATTACGTCAAAATGTCCTATGCGGATATAGAGTTGGTTCGAGATTAAAAACCCGGTATGCAGCCATAGGTAATTTATAAAAAAGAAAAGCCCGGCAGGGTTGCAGGGCTTTTCCGATTGTGCTCTGGGTCTTGGTTGAGATCGGCTATTTCAGTAACAATAGCTCCTGTGTTTCACTGTTGCCGACGGTGTCCATGTGGATGAAATAAATACCACTGGGCTGGTCAGCTGCATTCCAGCGCACCTGATGAAGACCCGCCGTCTGTTCCTCATCAACTAGTTGTTCCACCATCTTGCCCAGCATGTCGAATACGGTAATGGCAACCCGGCAGTTTTTGGGAATACTGTAGCTGATGGCCGTGATGGGATTGAAGGGATTCGGGTAGGCACCAAGCAGGGCATAGCCATTGATTGTAGTGTTGAGGTCAGTCTGGACACCATGACCATTCCAGTCGGCGACAATTCCGGAGCCGACCGCCAGCGTGCCGTCATAGGTGAAGAGTTTATTCGTTTCGAGAGGACTCCCGTCTGCACTGAAGATCAGCAGGGTCCTGTCTGAGCGCTGCAGCTGCCAGCCCTCCGGCAGATAGGTCCCGGTAATGAGATAATCACCCTGTGTTTCCAGTTGAATTCCGGCGATCTCACCGTCAGACAGAATGGACAGCGAATTGTTTTCCTGAACCAGGCGGGCTTCGCTGACGGAGTCTCTGCTGGTCAATCTGGGATTGAGAATCAAGTCCACCAGAGCTACGATGTCAATCACGTTCAAAGTGCCATCCAGTACCAGATCCCCGACGGAAAGTTCGCAGGGTGTGGCCGGAGGCAGACTTTCAAGGATGATCCCCACCATAGCGACAATATCAGAGACGTTGACAAAACCATCCTGATTAATATCCCCCGGCAGATCATTGCAGAGGCTGGCAACACAACTGTC
The DNA here is from genome assembly GCA_024277615.1 of Fidelibacterota bacterium. GTDB lineage: Bacteria > Fidelibacterota > Marinisomatia > SCGC-AAA003-L08 > JACNLC01 > JAADGM01. The sequence goes on from JAJRUW010000020.1 coordinate 1,521, forward strand.
AAAGGCGGCCTGAGAACTTGAAGACCATTCGGCACAGCAGCCGAGAGGATCTTCTAACAGGGCTTGTTGCAGGCACTCATCATCCGCAGGATAGGGCATTTCAACACAGAAATTTCCAGTTAGCCAGCAGCTCCAGAACTCTTCTCCGCAAATTTGATCCCATACTTCATCGCAACAAAATGGATCATCGATTAATGTCTGTAATCTACAAGATATTCCGTAAGGGGGAAGTGTTGGGGGATCGACACTGCACCCGATATCAACCGGAACATTCACATGAAAAACCGAACTGCCAAAATCATTATAGGCTGTAAGCTCTATTGTAACTATTTGAGGTGTATCAAGACCATAGGCCTGGGATGAAAAATCGTAAGGGTAAATCATGGACGCGAGCAATCCCGATGGACCGACATCGTAAACTCCATTCAGGAGGGAGTAACCCAGGTCCAGACCGGGCGCGCTAATTTCGATTAGGGCTCCAGGTGCAAGGACCCCACATCCGGCAGCAAGAGTAACAGACAGACTCCATTGTTCATACCATCCGTTATCGTCCATGTCGGTGTAATCTAAAATCCCCGCATCAACAATTACAGGCTGATCCTGATCCACGATCCCGGCGCAGGCATTGTAGGCACACTGGCAGGTTGTGTCCCACTCTGTACTACAGCAATAGGCATCATCCATTACTGTGTTGTAGTAACAGGCGTCATCTGCAGGATAAGGTACCTCAACGCAGGTGGGCGCCAGGCAATCCCAGTATTCGGTTTCACAAACGCTGTCCCACATTCCATAGCAGCAGTAATCATCTGAGCTGATTACGTCAAGATAACAGGCATCATCATCGGCATAAGGCGATTCAGCACAGAGATTATCTACCGGAACAGTAAGATCTACAGAATGTGCATAAAAGTTTCTGGTTACGATAAAGTTGAAATTAACATCCTGAGGCAGAATAAAACCATAATCAGAGGATTGCCAGGAGGTAAGGATTACATTATCAACATCCGTGTTTCTATCGAAAGAAAATGGACCAAAATCCCCCCAGTCTCCGTGAACATCATCCCAAATATTAATGTACACATTATCTGCCGGCAGACAATCGGTGTCAATGTTCACTTCAAAATTCCAGCCTTCGTAGTACCCATTGGAATTATCGTCCACAATTCCGACGGGAGTAATAGAGGTCACAACGAAGGGGGGGGCACCCCCTGTACACGTGTCCAGTTCACACTGACATTGTGCATCCCACTCAGTATCACAGCAGTGGCTATCTGCGTTAATGACGTTGAAGTAGCAATATATATGACTTAAGGGGTAATCAGGAGCAATCGCTCCACAGCCCGCATCAACAGGAATATCCACGAACAACTCCGAGCTGCCATAATCATTATAGACAAAAATCCTGAAAGTGACCACCTGGGGGGTATCGAGATCATAAAATATATTCGTCCAGTAAGGATAACTACTCAGATTAATGGTGTCCATCCCTCCGCTGCCAAATGAAAATGGACCGTTGCCCACAGTCAGATCATTGGCAATATAGGGTGTGGAGATTTCAAGAAATATATCCGGTGCAAGCCCTCCGCAATCTGCATTGATATCAATCAGGATATCCCAGCTTTCGTAAAACCCATTACCATCCGCATCGATAATATAGGAAGGTACAGCACTCGCAATATAGGGTGGGTCCTGGTCACTGATGCCGGCACAGTCGTTGTATTCACATTGGCACAATGTATCCCAGTCGGAGGAACAACAATTAGAATCAGCGAGTACGGTTGTTTGGTAACAGGCATCATCCGCTGCATAGGGTGCTTCGACACATGTGGGTGCGTAACAAGCCCAGTATTCGGCATCGCAGACGCTGTCCCAGGATATATCGCAGCAGAAAGGATCTTCAGCGGTTACCGTTTGGTAACAGGCATCATCATCAGGATAGGGCGCTGTAACACAGCCATAATATACGGTAATGGACCACCAGTCGATTTCACCAATATAACCGGGATACCAATCCACACATCGCAGTCCCCACCAACCGGAGGCCTCCATGCCATTGAAAACCGAAGTTGACCGGGAGGAATAATAAATGTCACCATCAGTTTCAGCATCATCGTCAAGTCCACCGTCGCTGCCAAGAAAATAATTATGCTCCCAAATTAATTCTTCGGTTGTAAGATGGTCGACGAAAATATCCAGGTCACCGAGCCATTCATGATTCACCAATATGGAATATTCTACATTCCAGACCGTTCCGCTGTCAGGGCAATCAAGGAAAGATGCAGCTCCCTCGCTGCCCCCACCGGTATGATCCGGAATTGGAACATTTAGATCATTCTCGTCTGTCCAGAACGAACGGTCAGCTGATTTTTCATAGGATGGGGTTTCATGGTCCTGAGGACGGGAAGTGATATTACTGCCGATGGTCTGCAAATTGATCTGCAGCTGATGGAGGCGGGCGAGAGCAACTTTGTCTAACAGGAATTCATCCTCTTTTTGCAGCTCATAAGGTAAATCATTGGCCTCAAGGATTTTGATCAGAGCTTCCGGTCCCTCCGGGTATCGAACAACATCCCGGCGAATCACCCCTGAATCGGAGGCCCTGGACAGGGGTTTGGATGCAACAGGGGTTACCTCTGGTTGAGTGATTGAATAGTTCCGGTCAGCCCCGCGGTTCCTGAAGTTTTGATTCCTCTGGGGAATGACTTGGCGATTGATATCGGTGGAGCTGTCGGAATGGGGAGCAGGATTCTCCACAGGATGGAGCATTTCCTCATTCGATTCCCGAACGTCGGATTGATGATTTTGAAGGACAGAGGAGGGATTTGTCCGGCGGTGTTGTTTCGAGATTTGCGGGGGTCCCTGTACAGCAGAGATATGGCCCGGGGTTTCCCGACCCTTCTGGTTTCGGTCTGCTTTGGGGATTGCTATCGACCGGTCTCTGAGAGGAGTGATCTCTCTGTCGGTTTTTGCCCCGGAACGAGAGTCCGCAACACTTTTCCCCGATGGGTGATCAGGAGTAAGCTTTCGGATTATGGTAGCTGGCGTGTCGTCTTTTGATGTTGTGGACAAATTCCTTTGAGTTGTTGTCTGATGTGCTGGTGATTTTATTTTCCGATCTGCGTTCAGACCAAAAGCGAGTAAGACAATTATCATTAGAACAACATTCTGCAGATCTCTACTTTTCATGGTGCGTCTCCGGAATATCTTTGAGCATTTCGTTATGAGTGCAGGATATTTTATCGCATGTTGAACAGAACTACCTGACCATTGTCAATAGATGGCTAAACGGGAGTAAAAAAGATTTAACCGGGACAAATCCCCGTAAAAGATTATTCTGTCTGATGGTGATGAAGTGCCTGCAAAAAAAGGATTATTCTCTTAATCCCCGGCAGAATGTACGATAAAAACGTTGAGATTGAAAAGAAAATATTCTCACCAACGAAAGAAAGATATTAAGATTAATAAGTTGGGGGGTTTGTTAAATACAGGGAAAATGCGGTGAATTGCTATTTTGCGCGGTGGGTACAAGACTCTCCATAAAATGGTTAAGTCTTCCTGTAGTTTAGGGCAACATCAATCTTCGTTTATGGAGACGAAGGCAGTATGAAGCCAGTAATGAATTTGAAGACCGATACCGGTACCGAGCGGGGGTTGAAGCAACAATATCCAGATTTATTTATCAGACAGGAGCCAGTCGATCAAGATATCGAGGGTTGGAGAATATCTCATTTGCGCAGATAGTGAAGGCCATGGGAATAAATATCTTTCGAACGGCCAAATACGTTTCAAAGGCTCGAATATGCTTTGATAACTGTTGTTTTTCTTGCTATAAATTGTTAAAAAGCGTTTATGGAGCTTTCAGATCAAAATTTTCAACCAGTACTTTGCATTTTAACTTGAGATTTGGTTTTTCCAGTGGAATCTAAAACTAAGTTAAAAAATAGATGAATCCCTTTTTACGAGGTCGTCAAAATTAGATCAGCGTGAGTTTTTTTAATCTGATTCATAGACATCAGTAATAGTAATTTTCCCCTTCGCATGACAAACATTTCACAATTGTTGACGGCCGACCCGGTTCACATGGCCATACTCAAAGCGGCCGGCAGGATCGCAGAACGGATGCAACTTTCCGTATATGTCGTAGGTGGTTTTGTACGGGATGCTCTGATGAACCGCCCCACTACGGATATCGATTTGATGGTTGAAGGTGACGGGATTGCCTTTGCGGTCGAATTATCAAATGAATTGAAACTGGGCAAGGTGGTCGTCTATGAGCGTTTCGGGACCGCACTCATCCCCGGCGGTGAAGTTGAAATTGAAGTCGCCACGGCCCGCAAGGAACTGTATCAGCCCCATTCCCGCAAACCCGATATCACAGCCGGTACTGTTAAGGAAGATATGTCACGTCGCGATTTTACGGTAAACACGCTGGCCGTCTCGTTGCGCTCTGAAGATTTTGGCGAGCTGTTCGATCCTTTTGGCGGACTGCGGGATATGGCCGGCAAACGGCTGGTGACGCCGCTGGACCCCGATGCCACTTTCAGAGATGATCCGCTGCGGATGTTGAGAGCAACTCGTTTTGCCGCACAGCTGAGGTTCAATATTGATCCCGTAGTTTTGGACAGCATCCGGCGACAGGCGCAGCGGCTGCAGATCATCTCGAAAGAACGAATTACGGAAGAGATCATTAAAACCCTGCGCACGGATATGCCCAGCATCGGGTTTGCCCTGATGAAACAAACCGGACTGCTTCCCTTTGCCTTTCCCGAACTGGATATGCTGTCCGGTGTAGAGCGTATCGGAAAAAAGGGGCATAAAGATGTATTTCTGCATACACTGCAAGTAGTGGATAATGCAGCTAACCTCTCCCCAAAAATGGAAATCCGCTTTGCAGCTTTAGTGCACGATATCGCCAAACCCCAGACCAAAAGATTCGAAAAAGGCAAAGGCTGGACCTTTCACGGACATGATGAAATTGGTCGGCGAATGATTAAAAAAATAGCCTGGCGGATGAAGATATCCAATGAACTGCGGGACTACCTCATGCTTCTGACCAAGCTGCATTTGCGGCCTATCGCCCTGGCAAAATCCGGTGTATCCGACAGCGCCGTACGGCGGGTCATGCTTGAGGCCGGCGAACATATTGAAGATTTGATGATCCTCTGCCGGGCAGACATTACGACGAAAAATCCCAATAAAGTAAAAAAATATATGTCTAATTTTGAGCATGTTGAAGCGCTGATGAAAGATGTTGCCCTGCGCGACGAGATGCGGGCCTTTCAATCTCCTGTGCGGGGAGATGTGATCATGCAAGAACTGAAGCTCAAACCCGGCCCCTCCGTCGGGACAATTAAAAAGGCCATCGAAGAAGCCATACTGGATGGAATAATACCGAATGAGTATGGGCCAGCCTTTGAATACATGATGTCCATTAAGGATGACTTGTTGAATAAAGGTTAATGACAAAGCTCGATATGAATCTTTATCCTGAATCTTTCCAGACAGCTTTTAGGAATCACTGCCCACCGGATTCCCGGCAACTGGTGAATACTTTGATTCATCCTGGTCGTCGATAGTGTATTGATTTTTTATCAAACCCATCTTTGTTCCTATTTGCTTGTCTGGTGGGTGCTATATGAACGATAGGATGTGTTAACAAAATTTAGAACATGCATTTAGCCGAGCAGCGGAATATGAACAAAAATATCTGCGAACGCTGTATCATTTTAACAAGACCTGTTATTCTGTATCGGGTTTATCTGCCGAGGCCATGATGGATGTGGCCAGGAAAGGGATTAAAGTAGTATCCTTTCTAAAAAGTGTCTTTCGTAAAAAACGCCGGAGCGGCCGCCATTTGATCACATCCATGGGCGCAGTGATGTATTGCAGGCGTATATTTTCAAATCCGGCTGTGTGTAATATTTGGCGGATATTTTTTTTGCGGTAGATCCGGGCTTTCGCAAATTTGTCATGCAGCCCACGCGGGAGCCAGGAGAAAAAGGGCACTCTGTTCCAGGGCAGGACGGGCAGATAGGCACCATGTGTTTCAAAGACCCACCATTTATTGGGTACCGATATAGCGATTTTCCCTCCGGCTCTTAACTTTTTAAAAATATTTATAGCTGCGACCCGGTCATCATCGAGATGTTCAAGAACCTCGAATGAAACAATCCTGTCAAACTGCCGGCCTTTGCAAAATTCTCTTGTGGCATTCTCCTGTGAACAGCTTACTGAATTGAGATTCAAATCTTTGATTTTGCTCTGCAGTAGTTTCAGATTATTTTCGTCAACATCGATACCATGGCAGGCTGCAAACAGACCGGACAACTTAATCAGACTCCCGCCGTTACCGCAGCCTACGTCGAGCAGGGAATATTTCGTACCCGAAAACCTGTCCATGGACTGCAGGATATTTATCCGTCTTGTGATAATAAAATCTTCGAAGTCGGCCGTTTTTCCCCGGGCAATATTTTTCATGAATAATCCTGCAAGATTTGTTTTGACAATATCAGTTTCTGTGTTTCAGGGTGATACGGAGGAACAGAAAATCCCTTTCCTGAAACTGTGTTCATGAAGGGGATTTTCCTGGTACGCCCAAAGGGACTCGAACCCCAAACCTCTTGATCCGTAGTCAAGTGCTCTATCCAATTGAGCTATGGGCGCATAGTGGTTTTTATTAACGATCAACCAAGATCTATCTGCTAAATGAGACCTACGGGTTTTAGCGGTCTTGTAGCGCATAGGGGAATCGAACCCCTGTTACCGGCGTGAGAGGCCGACGTCCTAACCCCTAGACGAATGCGCCATCTGTTGTTTTTTCTACCCTCAAAGAGTGCAGCTCGAAATTTTAAAAACGCAGCCTGAATTCCCGGGTCACGGAATCGGAGTTCCAGGCTGATCGGGGTTCTTTTGCTGGGAGACAAGGATTCGAACCTTGATTGACGGAGTCAGAGTCCGTAGTCCTGCCGTTGAACGATCTCCCAATATTTTGCCCGTTTAGAAGCGGGCAAATTTAAAAGTATTCGCCGCCACCAACAAAATAAAAAGCCCGGCAATGGCCGGGCTTTTTAAGCATTTTAGTCTTCAATCATTTCATCAGCACAACACGCGTGGTTTCGGCTCTCCTGCCACTAGTGAGTTGAATGAAATAGATACCCGAGGGCAGACTGCCGGCATCCCAAGTATAAGAATGAGTTCCAACGGATTCAAAACCGTTATGGATCACATCCACCACCTGACCCTGCATATTGACAGCGGTCAATTTGACATTGCCATCAACCGGAACCGTAAAAGTGATCTCGGTTGCGGGGTTAAATGGATTGGGATAGACACTGTCCATGGCAAAACCGTAAGGACCTGTCTGGAAAATATTAGCGGACCGGGATTTGGTCAGAGACAGTGCTTCGCCATGCGTATCTGCCACGACAATATTCACATCATTCAGGGAGAGATTAGCACCACCCGCGATAACAAATTCAGCCTGATTGTCAGTGAAGGGTGTGTTCAGCATGGAGAAAGCAACCAGATGATTGATGCCGTTCCGGAATCTTTGATTCAATGTAATCTGTAAATTGCCGGTTAACCCGAAAGACATTTCATTACCGGGGAAACTCATTTCGACACCGCTGAATTGTACATCCGAACTGATCGAAACCAGCAGGTTTGAACCTGACGGTGTGAAGTCCACTAAGGCCGTCCCCGGAACAGCATCAGCTATTCTTGCGAGATCATTGATTATGAGATTGATCATCTGAATAACGTCCAATACATTGATCACACCGTCACCGCTGTAATCTGCATCACCGATGGTGCAGCTGTCGTAGTCCGGTGAATTTATCCCACCGCTAAGAATGATGTTGACTGTAGTGACAATATCGAGAATATCAATTACCATGTCATCATTAATGTCTCCCGCCATATTATTACAGTCGTCGCAAACATCCCCCAGACCGTCTCCGTCAATATCTTCCTGACCGGGATTGTAATCGTTGGGGCAATTGTCCACCTCATTCAGGATGGAATCGTCATCAATATCGGGATTGTTTTGCGGGCAATTGTTCAGCATCTGCTGAATTTTTTGGTTGGCCACATAAAAATTAGTCTGATTGGCTTTGTAATAAACCTGCATTTCGTGCGTTAGAAAAACGGTGCTCGGGATCGCATTGCCCGTGTTAAACCAGTTAAACATGTGGTCACCGTAGCCATTTCCATCATTTGTGATCAGCGGATATCCCGGTGTTCCCATATCACCCCACTGTTGGCAGGTATAAGGCTGATTCATATCCATAAGTGCGGTCATGATCATCACCTGGTCGTTATCTTCCCATTCCTGGGCTATGTTATCAAATTCAGGGATAAACTCAACACAGGGGCCGCACCAGGTTGCGGACATGTCTATCATGGTAACATACCAGCTGCCGCCGTTGGTTGCACCGTTAAGATCAGCGAGACTTAGCATTCCGTCCGGCCATTCACCGTAGCAGACGTTAAATTCAACCTGCTGGTCATCTGCTGCAACATAGTCATTCAGATTATACACTGATGAATAGGCAAAGACACCGAACAAGAGAACGAGTATTGTCATGGAGTATTTTTTCATAAGTTCCTCAAGTTAGTTAGTTGTTGGGGTTATTTCATCAAAATTGTTTTAACGGTTCTTATCTGGTTGCCGGCGGTGAGTTTCAGATAATATACGCCTGAGGGTAGTGTGGAGGCATTCCAGGAATAAGTATGACTCCCCACCGCTTGATAGCCCTCAAAGATAGTGGCAACCCGCTGCCCTAACACATTATAGGCAGCCAGGCTCACCAAACCGTCTGCAGCAACCGTAAAGGAAATCTCGGTGGCCGGGTTAAAGGGGTTTGGATAGACGCTGTCAATTTCAAATTTAAAAGGTCCGTTTTGGACGGTGTAGTCGTTGTAGGTGCGGATCAATTTCAGAGCATCTCCCGATGAGCTGCCAACCACCACAAAGATATTATCAGGATCCGGGGCGGCTGAACTATTTAAGGTGAGTTCCACCGAATGACTGTCAAAAGGATTGTTCAGCATTGAATACCCCACCAGTCTGAAAATCCCGTCGGTCGTGGCAGACATCAGTTGGATATGGCTGTTATCTTTTAAACTGACGCCGGAAATATCCGAGCTGACAGCCGCAAGTTCAATACCGCTGATATCTACATCCGAGTGAATCGAAATGTGCATCTGCTCATCCCGGTAATAGAAATTGACCGTGGCCGTACCCTCATTAAATATCTCCACAGCCCTCCCGGGGCCGTTAACAATGACATTGATAATCTGAATTACATCGAGAATGTTAATGATACCGTCTGAGTTGAAATCAGCATCTGATTTGGCACAATCCGTATAATTCGGTGAGCCGATCCCTCCGTCCAGAATCATATTCACTACCGTCACAATATCCAGAATATCAATTGCCATATCGTCGTTCACATCACCGGCAAAATTGCTGCAGTCATCACAGACATCACCGAGACCGTCTCCGTCCGAATCCAGCTGATCCGGATTATAGTCGTTGGGACAGTTATCATTGATATTATCAATTCCGTCACCATCCATATCGACATTGCTGCAGGGCTCGCATTCATCCAGTAATTGCTGAATGAAATCATCTGAATTACCGCCTACGCAACCATCGATATTATAGCATTCAGATTCCCAGTTGCTGTTGTTTGTATAGGTCCAGGTTTTGGCTCTGACCCGCATCTCGTGATCGATGATAACATAGGAAGGCCAGGCATTATAGTGGTCGTGAAACCAGTTAAAAAATGTGTGATCCGGATCATCGATGATGACCGGAATGCCGGGTTCCCCGAAATCACCCCATTGTTCACAGGTATAGGGCTGCCCGATATCTGAAAGTGTGTTTAAAAATTTTACGTGAGGGTTAGCTTCCCAGCTCATTGCATGATCGTCCATCGGCCCGATGTCACTAAAACAGGTGCTTCACCAACTGGCTGCCATGTCGATGAACAAAATGTAGTAGTCACCGCCATTTACGGCACCGTTGAAATCGGCCAGTGTCAGCTGACCGCCCGGGTAATCGCCGTAACAAGTATCAAAAACCTGGTTCTGATGACTGTCACTGATGATATCCCCGGCGTTGTAGGTTTGAGAAAATGCAAAAAACAGAAATGGAATTAAAAGTAGTGTTTTATTCATCGCTATCTCCTTGTAAAGGATTGTGAATCCATTGACAAAGTAATTTATTGCCTCAGCGGCACGTGCCAATTTACACTGTTACGGTTGTTTTCTCAAACCCTGATTTCTTCAGCCGATGATATTGCTGATGAGAACAATTATATCAAGCACGGTTATGGCTCCATCCAGATTGACATCCGCATTCGACAAAGCACAGTCGCCATAGCCGGGTGCATTATTACCTCCGGCCATGATCATGGCGACGATGGTGACAATATCGAGAATATCGACCATCTGATCATCATTGACATCCCCGGGCAGGGTATCGCAGCTATCACATGCATCACCGAAACCGTCTCCGTCAGAGTCAAGCTGTTCCGGGTTATAGGTGCCGGGACAGTTATCCGCCAGATCATTGATCCCATCTCCATCGAAATCGGTTTCACCACAGGGACCGCAGGCCTCAAGTAACTGCTGGATGGTCTCATCCGTGTTACCGTAGGGTCTGGGTTTGGCTGCTACCCGCATTTCATGGTCAAGCACTGCATGATAGGGGTATGCAATACCATCATTCAGCCAATCCCGTACAGCACCGGGGTCTTCGAAGATAACGGGGATACCCGGAATTCCAAAATCACCCCATTGTTCACAGGAATAAGGAAAGTTCAGATCTGCCAGCGCAACCAGAAAGACAACATTGGGATTATTTGACCAGTATTGTGCATGTTCATCCATCGGACCGATGTTATTGAAACATACACTTCACCAGGTTGCCGACATATCCACCACGGTGATGTAATAATGACCTCCATTCAGTGCCCCGTTGAAATCAGCCAGCCTGATCTGATCCGAGGCATAATCCCCGTAACAGACATTGAAAGCGGTATTTTGATCCTCGAGGCTGAGTATTTCGCCAATATCATAGGTTTGAGAAAAAGCAACAGCTATTAGGGCTGCACACAGCACAAATTGTTTTAACATTCCTGAGCTCCATTTCCAAGTTCATCATTGTGGTGGGATAAACAGGCTGGAGTTTAGTTGAACTGCCGAGCTCATCTCAACAGGTATTTATTGACATATTGTAACAGCACTTTAACCGGTTAAAAGCGTTGTTCCTGAACCGGACAAAGACTGCCCGGCTGTATAAGGAAGGTATCCCTAAATGAATGAATTTTAACGCCTGACAGGACCCGGACAGGGGAATCCCGGCTTAGATCTGAGGATTTTTTCTAAGTCATCCTGTGGGGAAGGGCGTGGGTGAGCCCGGATTAAAAAATTGCTCTGTAGGTTACTTTTACACCCTCATCGAAATCCGGTTGATCTGCACAAATGCCATTTGCGCAGATGCGGCCACCCTTCAGTGAACCGTAAAACAGGGAGAATTGATTGCCGGAATTGATATCCCAGGAGACTTCATACCCAGTCCATGTTTTTACTTCTTTATTGGTCTGATTCCCTCCCACATACCATTTTCGCCGTTCCCAGTCTCTTAAAATACTGAAAGACCATCTGCTGTGCAAACGCCAGGTCAGGGCAGTATAGTTGGAGGTGTAGCGAATCTCACCTGAAAAAGAACTGTCCGTTGAGTCCACAGCCGGATAATAAGTAGCAATGGTTGTAAGGTCTTTTCTTTTTTGAAATTCACAATAAAGCGTCAGGGAGTTTCCGCCTCCGAAATTGTAGGCAAAATTTGTGGGAATTGTAAAAGCTTCAACTCTTTCATAACTGTAGGTTATCCTGTCGATAGAGCTGCCGGAACTTATCTCATTCTGTGCAGAGGTTATAGAGTTTTGCGTGGATTGCGTGATCCGGTCACCAACCGACATACCGTAAACTGAGTTGAAGATATTATCAGCGTAAGTTGAGTCAAGTCCGTATTCGGGAAAATAATTCTGTGCCCAGATATCCCACCAGTATTGGTCAAAATGTGCGGAGATGGTGTCCAGTAGTGCGTCCGTATCGTAGTTTTCCCAGCCTGTTGTATAAAACTGCTGGTGATGATATTTGGTGACATCGTTTAACTTATCATAGCCGATAATCCAATGGATTTTATCATCCATCAGATCTCCAAAAAATTCAAAATAGATCTCGCTGAAAGGATAAAAAGCGTAATCTTCGTCCTGCAGGTTAAAGAGGGCATTATCAAAAAGTGAAGGCGCTAATAAATTGATATGCAGGGTCGTATCCTGCTCCCATGAGAATGCAAGGCTGTCACCAAAATCCGTGTAATGCAGGGAATATCGATTATCCAGTGCTACACCATGATGCCGTCTTGCGAAGGACCAGTTTCCCATAAAGTTTACGGCATCGCTGAAGCTGTGGTTTACCTCAATTTGATGACCCACCTCATCGTTATAGTTCATGATATGGGTTGTGCGTCCTACCAATGTGGAGGAGGGCTCACGAAAGACAATGGGTGGATTGGATAGCGACACCAAATTGTATTCCATGGCGTAATCCTTATAATCCCAGGTAATGCCCCAGTCAAACAGATTGGCATAGACTGCGGTGTACAGCAATGAGCCGTTGACCCGGTCACCAAGAATTTTATCGTAACGGCTCCATAATTTTTCGACATAAATATCCACAGGGCCAAAAGCAGTTGAGTACATAACTTCATATTTATTGGCTTTAACGGTATCCGGCAGTAGTTCTCCAAAGGGAATCCGGTCGTTCAGATCCTCCTCAAGTGTAGTCAACGGGTCGGCGTAAAAGGCCATTAGCAAGGGTTCATCCAGGAAAGATTTATGCTGGGCATAAAGTACGGTAAAGTCCCTGTATTCCACTCCTGCAACGGCAAGCTTATTATAGAATTCCCTCATGAACAATCCCGTTGCTGCATTTATGGCATATTCATATTTCCCCTGACCCAGCAGCCCAAAAATCCGGAAATCTCCGGGAGTCATGTATTCCCAGCTGACACCCCTGAGGGTGTTGTCGTACCCCAAAGCCTGATCCTGTGATAAATTAACCGCCAAACCAAACCCGTAAAGGATGAACAAGTCCCCGAGTGTGACATTGAGATCTCCGTTGGAGTACTCGAAATAAATTTTGTTCAGGGCGTTCTTCGGATATCCGAAAAGCGGCGGGGCACTGTACTCCAACTGTGAGTAAAAACTGGTGCTGGAGTTCAGGGTGCCATTGACATCCACCAGATTTTCAAAGAATGCATTTCCGTAGCTGTCATTCTTTCCGTTGCCATATTTTAATTCATAAGAAAAACTCAGATCAGACTGCGCCAGGGCCAATCCCAGCAGTGAAATTAAAATGATATGACTATTTTTCAAGCGTTTTTCCCTCCTGCCGGACTGCTTTCATCTCCAACAACTCGCGGATCTCTGCTTCAAGTTTTTTTTCGTCTCCCGGATTGAATCCCATGTGGCGGTTGATAATCTCACCGTTTTTGTTTACCAGCAGAACATAAGGCATGACTTTCCCTCCGGTTTTGCGGAAAAACTCCGCTCTGGGATCCAGAAATACCGGGAAGGAATATTTTTGAGATTTTACATAGGATTTAACTTTAGAGGCACTTCGCGGTGAGTCAATATTGATGCTCATGATCCTGAATCCCGCTTCGGCATATTGCTGATGAAATTTATCCAAATATACCATTTCTTTCTTACAGGGTTCGCAGGAAAGTGACCAAAAGTTAATGAGTATGGGACCGTCCTTGTAAAGGCTCTGGGTTTTGACAACCTTATTTTTCAGGTCCCTGATCTTTGTCTGAGACAGTTGTGTATCTGCTGCCTGTAGCACCGTAAAAACCCACAGCAGTATCAAAACAAATTTTAATTTCATTATATTCCCCTTAAAAAGTAATTGATAATTTAGGTCATAATTTATAAAGATGAATTGCTGGAATAATCTTTGAGAACTGTATTAAATTGTATCAGCCCGTCGCCGCCATCTCAGGTTATTCATTTTTTTAGCATTCTCTCAAACTGAAATGTAGAACGAAACGAGCCCTTTGCCCATAGTGAAAGCTCAGGTGCTGCCTCCAGCCTGCGGGTTTCCGTAAACATTTTCCTCAAGCCGTTCTCCACGGCGCTGTAAACTGCGAGATAATAAATGCCGTCGATCAGATCATAGACATTGATAACAATCTCAGATTGTGAGTCTGCATCCAGATTATCCGTATAGGGGCCAAGCATCGAACCGGGTAGTGCCTCACTCTGCCAGACAAGTTCACCGCTACTGCCGTCAATCACAAAAAAAGCGCAGGAATCCTGTGAGGCATCATTTGTATAATTGCGACCGGCAATAATCTCTTCGACTCCGTCTTCATCGAGATCAGCAGTGTCAATCCACGAAAGCCTCCCGTCAAAAGTTACTGACTCCCATAAAGGTAATGCGGCCTCTGGAGTGAACAGTTGGATATTGAAAGCAGGTGTTTCCAGGTTGATGCCGGTTATGACCGCTTCAGGAGAATCATCGTTTTCGATGTCGGTCATGTCCTGCAGGATTAACTCGTCCCAGGTATCTTCCCACAAATACCACAGTACAGCCCAGTCCTGTGTACCGTCAAAGACGGTGATTGTATTGCCCCATTGCTTGGTCAAATCATCAGTACCGTCTCCGTTAATATCAAACAGCAAATGACCGTATTCCAGGATATCCTGCTCCACAGACCAGGCCTCCTGAAAAGCCGCAAAATGATCCGGTGAAGCAGTGAGGATCAAATTTACCAGATTTACGATGTCCAGCACATCCAGCAGACCATCAGGGTTTAAATCGCTGCAGAGTGTCAACGGCAGCTCACAACTTTCCAGAATACAGGAAACCATATTTACCACATCGAGAACATCGGTGGCAGCATCATCGTTGAGGTCACCCTGGAGACAGTCGTCACCGCTCTCCGCATACGCAAAGAGTGTGTACAGTCCGTTTGTAATATCATACCTGTTAAAGATTAGATCGCTCGTACCGTCAGCATCCGGATCACCGGCATACACACCGTAAAAGTAACCGGATATTGAATCACTTGCCCATTCCACATAGCCCGTCAGACCGCTTAAAATGATAATTTGGCTGACATACATATCAGTCCCCGTTTCCGTACTGCGCCCCAGGACGATCTCCTGTATTCCGTCATCATCTACATCGGATACGGCCAATCCTCCGATGTAACCTGAAAACTCCGGCGACTGCCAAAGCGGAACTGCACTGCCTGCAGGGATTGCCTGTACCTTGAAGGATAGAGTATCCGTGAGATTTTCACCGAGAAATAAACCCACAATACCACTGCCGGGACTCATCTCCAGAACCCGGTCCAGTGTGAAATACTCGTGACTGCTGTCAACAACTGCCCAGGCCTGGGACCAGTCGGCACCACCGTCATAAAGGGTGACGCTGTTTAGGTACTGCTTGGTCAATTCGTGGATGCCGTCCCCGTCGATATCGAAATACGGATGACCATATTCCAACCCGTTTTGATCAACCTGCCACTCCGGTTGAACCTGAGTGAGCAGAATGGAAATAAAGAATAAAATCGTAAGACCTGTTTTTTTCATAATACTCTATATCTTCCTATGTTTTGTGTTGAATTTTCATCAGCGTCATGTTTTTCTCCGTACGGTGGATGAGAGACATTTCAGACAACCTGCCGGATGAATCGATGACAATTCTGCGATTACCAGAGGTTACGACCCAGGAGCCGGGCATTTCCACAGAAGCTTTGATTTCACCGTCTTTCCAGTTGAAGCCATCCTGCAAAATTTTCGGCAGGATCAACTGCTCACCTACGATATCAATCCATAATGAAGGATTGATCAGTGACGGATAGGTTTTGAAATCCGGTCGTATCTCTATAAAATGAGGCATGTCGATGAGATGCCACAGACGGTTGTCTTTCCCCAGAATTGCCGGATTTCCGAATTCATCTGTTGAAAAAATCAACTTCTCTCTGTATTTAAAAACTGATTCCCGGACCTGATACACCCAGATTTCGCCTTCTTTCCCCAGCAAAGTCCATACGGGGTTCGGATTGGTTTCAAGTGGAGCCACACGGCTGCCGGTTTCAGGGGCAAAATGAACCTGCGGCTGACTATCAACTACACCTTCTGAAAAATTAGACTTAAGAGTTTCGGCGGACAATCTGCCTGCCTGCTGGAGTTGATAATGAATATGCGGCACCGGTGAGCGGCCTGAATTTCCGCAATATCCGATCAACTCCCCGCGCTGCAGAGACTGTCCGGGGCTCACCAGCACACTACCCTGTTTAAAATGGCTGATTTCACTGTACTCGCCATTCCCATGGTCGATAATCACATAATTACCCCAATTTTGTTCGGTGGTTGCTGTTTGGGGAGGATTATCATTTACCCTGTTTTCAACGGCATATACCGTTCCCGGAGCGGGTGCCAGTACGGGAAGGCCAAAGGCATAATAATCCTCAATCCGGTTCCCGAACCCCCTGAGCTGCCCTCCGGATTGATCTCGCACGACAAAGTCCCAGGCATATCGGCCCCTGCCTTTATGGGTCCACTCACCATCATTACCCTGAAGTACGGACCACTCCCCCAGGAAGGGCAGAGTCAGGAGAGTTTTTTGCCGTGAGGCGTAGAGTACCCAACGCCGGTACCAGCGCAAATTAGATTCCGGGCTCTTAATCAGATAGAGCGGGATGGGTACGGGTCGCGTAGTATTTTCAGCCGGCAGAATATTTTTTAGGGGAAATAGCAGGAGGATTGCAACGAGATTGAATGGGAATATGAGCAGGGGCAGTCCGCTTGATCGAAATAATTCCTGTGTCCCGGCCTCAACCAACCCCACCATCAGGATGGCAGCCGTCATCAACCCCATGGATTTGAAGTTATGTACTACAAAAAAGCCCCCCATTGCCAGGGCGATGAGCACATAATTGAGTCCGTCAAAACCGATCAGTGACCCATGGATGAAAACATATACCAACATGCCCAGAAAGCCGCCCCAGAGTCCGGCTAAAACCGATATTCTGGAATAAATTGCAATTGCCGCAAGTACAAGTACACCCGACAGCAAATTACTCTGGAAGAAAATACTCCCGAACATTTTCAGATATTCAAACAAAACATAGGGCAGCTTACTAAACAACCACAGGTCGATATGCTGCAAACTCTGTACGGCATGTAGGGTTACGTCATGACGGGCGGCAGTCCCCGGGACCAACAACAGCAGCCAGGCTACGGCGGTAAAGGGGATACTCAGTATCGGCAGGTCATATTTTGCGAAATAGCCGGCCAGCGCCGTTGACAGAATGCCTGCCAATCCGGCACCCAGAATGAGCAGTGCCCAAATCTTTACGGAAGGTTCACTGTATTTCGCTAAAGCCAGCCCCACCAAAATTCCGTTGACGCCGAAGATTCCGCTCTCCCGTACGCTGCGGATGGGGTGCAGCCAGCGGGCAGTGAGGTTTGCTGTCAGGTTTCCGGCAATACCCATGACTCCGGCAAGGGGATAATAAAAAGTAGCGGTGAGCATGAGGGTTGCCGGGACAGGATGCGGTGCGAAGGCAACGACCCCGTACGATTTCAGACAGATTTTAAATAAGTCCAGGGGGTTGGCAGTTAGGCCGGATGAAGTATTTTTCACAACCCGGTTGATCTCCCGGTTAAAGCAGCTATTTCCGGGATTCGGAGCGATAAGTTTGAAAGTCCTCCGGAACCTGTTCCATCTGCTGCACATAGTCCCGTGTTTCCCGCGCTTTTATGACGTGAATTTTTCCGTCATCCACGGCAATCACTGCCGGACGCAGATAGATGAACTGCCAGCTT
The DNA here is from genome assembly GCA_024277615.1 of Fidelibacterota bacterium. Classification (GTDB taxonomy): domain Bacteria; phylum Fidelibacterota; class Marinisomatia; order SCGC-AAA003-L08; family JACNLC01; genus JAADGM01. The sequence goes on from JAJRUW010000020.1 coordinate 19,433, forward strand.
TGGCTTAGATTGTAAGCACCTACATGAGGGATCACCAGATGCTCTCCCCGTCTTACCGGTGGCAAGGCAGCACTTTGCCGCAGAACATCAATGTTCATACATAAGCCGCCGTACAAAATGGTATCCTCCACGGTAACACCGGAGTCCTGCACAGTCTGAAAATTGTAATTATACCATTGCACCGATGACAGCACGTTCATCCCGGCATCAACAATGACCCCCCTTTTACCGCCCGGCAATCGTTTTTGGGCTACTACGGTGGTGATCATTGAGATGGGTTCATCCACCAGAGCCCTTCCGGGTTCAATGAACAGTTTGGGAGCATCTCCGGAACCGAAAGGTCCGTTCAGCAGAATCGGGCAGATCACTTCAGCATATTGATCTACCGTAGGGCAGGTGTATTCGGCAGATTGCCAGGCCCAGTTCAAAGTATTATGCGATGCATATCCGCCTCCCATATCCCAATATTCCAGCTTAACTCCGAGCTGTTCTTTAATGTAGGTGTAGAAGCTGACCAATCCCCGGGCAGCAGCGGCATAAATATTTACATCATCCACATAGGTCCCCACGTGAATATGCAGACCCCTGACATCCAGTTTACCACCTGTTTGGATGCGTTTTACAGCTTCGTAGGCGTGACCGGCCTCGATGTTGAAGCCGAACTTGTGCCAGGGCGGATTGTTCAGATCCATGTTGACCCTTACACCTACCGGCAGCTTTTTACCCAGATCATCCGCCAATCCCTCACAGACCTGGATCTCATCATAATTGTCCAGGTTGACCATGGCGCCTTCAGTGAAGGCTCTGGTCAGTTCTTCCCGGGTTTTGTAGGGTCCGTTAAAAATTATTTTATCTCCGGGCATTTCGAGATTACGGGCGATGTCATATTCAAATCCGGATACGACTTCGGCCCAGGCACCTTCTGAGTGCAGAATTGAACAGATCGCTTTCAGATAATTGGTTTTGTAGGAATACGCCACACGGGTTGCCGGGTAGCGTGTGCTGAAAGCACGGAATAAATTCCGGTACTGTTGTCTCAGCTGATCAACTTCCAGGACATACAGCGGGGAGCCGTATTGACCCACCAGTTCTTTCACACTGAACCCGGCCAATCTGCTCATGGGCACGGTTGCCGGAGGACGTCCGTATTTATTCATTACACCGATACTGTGACGAACGATTGTCGGTTTTACATAGCTTTTCTTTTCCAAAGCCTGTCCTTTTTTTTAATGTTTGTTATCCGGGGAGTAATGCAATTCTCCCAGCGTGGTTAAATTTTCAATGTATTCGAGCGGGCAGACCAGGTCAATGGCATGCCGGACAAAACAAATTCCGGATTTTGCCGGCTCCAGCGCTGCGGGTTTTTTCCCAAGGGCGAGTTCAACCACCATTTTGGGAAGATTCTGGTCAGCACCGGTACACAGGTAAATCCAAGCGGGGAATCTCGGATTGATCTCGATCAAATTATAGCGGCCGGTCTTTACGTCTTTCAATATCTCCACTTCGCAGGGACCGGTCCAGTGAACTTGCTTCAGAATTCTTGCGGAGAGTTCCAGCAGCCGTTTGTTTTTGAGTGTAACCGCAGCCCAGGCCTTACCCTTATCGGTGAGCCGTGTTTTCCGAATGGGAACAGCACCAAGCAGCTCACTATCACGGTCACAAACACAGCAGATGTCAAACTCTTCCGATTCTATTTTTTTCTGAAGTATGACGGGCAGCCCCCACTTCAGTCTGAGCTGATCGAAATGCTGTAGAACATCTGAGGCACTGTTGCAGGTATAGGCCTCATAATAAATCCCCTTGATCATCAGAGGAAAGCCGATTTCATTCACTGCATCCATCAATTCGGCCGGATCCCTGATGATTCTCGTTTCCGGAAATGGAATATCCTCGTCTTTACACAGTTCTGCCAGATTGGCTTTTGAGATCAAATCGGTGACCGGTTTTGGGGGTATGAAAGTGGCGATGCCGCTGGCTCTCAAGGCCGGCTCGAGTTTCTGAAAAACGGGCAGTTCGCTGTCAAGCGTCGGTATGATCACATCAATGTGCCGCTGCTCATGAATGTACAACAGGCGGTCCAGCAGGGCCTGACTGCCGCTGTTGGGATAGGGGATGAGATAGGCGTGGTCCAGCAATCCTTCGTCGTAAATTCCTGTGTCCAGTGCATCATAAGCCAGGCCGATGATCTTGCCGTCCCACTTTTCGGGGTGGTGCAGGCAGCGAATAACCCCGATCCCCGGCGCGGGATTATCGGCAGCGTGAAGCCCGGTGACAGCTACATTAAGCCTCATTGGTCGATCAGTCCCAATTCTTTGAGTTGACGGTAAAAATCATCCAGATCTTTCCTGGCCGTATCTTCGGTGACATCAAATTCCGTCATTAGTTTTTCGAGGATTTGAGTTGATTTTTTACCGGACTCCAGTAAGTTGAAAATTAATTGACCGGTAGTATTGAGTGTGTAGGTCAGCCCCGACCCGTGGTCAAATAAAAACCCGTTTTTACTCATTGTCAATTCTGAACTGAATATTTCAGACATCGTTCTGCTCCTATTTCGAATAGCCGTTTAAGCGTGTCAGCAGCCCCGAGGAATATGCCAGCATGCCTTCCAAATGGCTGCCAAACCGTTTACACCAGTAACAATAATCCAGTGTACAGTCCACTTTGTTCACCTGTTTTTCCCATAGTGCTACTTCAAAGCTGCCGTTAAAAAAATTTTCTTCAATCGGTATTTCCGTTGATATTTTATGATCCGTGATCCTGATTGTTCGGTGAGTCCCGTCTTCTTCAGGGTCCCGGGTATTATATGGATACAGGGAAATTCCCAACCAGGCCACGTCCGGGGGAGCATAACCTGTAACCAGCAGCTTTACAGGCCAGCCGGTCCGGGCATCCACGATGATACTCGTTGATAACGAAGGTTCTGTCTGTTGTGGTATCAGCAGTTGTAAAAACAAGCCTAAGATCAAAAATATTCTCATACTATTCTCAAAAACGAAGTTGCAGGCCCAATGCCCAGTAATTAACATGATAGGTTTTTGCCGCCGCTACCGAATCATAGCCGTGGTTGGAAAAAACGCCGGTGAATGTCCAGTGAGGTGCAATCCGCCAGGCAACGCGGAGGCTGAGGAGATTGCTGAGTATATCCGGATTATTATCCAATAACAATATTACGGGATCAACCGTATAACGGGCTTTACCCAGTTGAAAATACAGTGTGGAATACAGAGTCTTCATCGCGGCCCATTCCCAGATGACTGAGGCTGATTGATAGGTCGTCCGGGGGAAATTCTGCGTCATCCCGCCGCAACGGAAAATGTGCTTCCCCAGCCGCTTGCTCAGGGTCAGAGTTAACTGGTCAAATGATTTCTCTTCATGATAAGCGTAAACCAGAGTCGTATCGGCGATTGTATCGTAGAGATATTCGTCTTTGTAAGCGTAAACATCCTGATACATGGAATGAATGAATGAAAGGGAGTATCCGAAGTTGTAAATTTCACCCAGAGCCTGCAGACCGCTCACCCAACCGGAAGGGTTCAGGCGTATCTGCCGGTGGAGTACCCCCGTGTCGGCATAATTTACTGCCATGGTTGTATCAGAGATCAGGGAATTATCCGCCAGAAACCGTCCGATGATCCCTCCGAGACTCAAACTCGAACTGATGAAAAAATTATCCCGGCCGAAATAATTCGTCTGCCGGTAACTCACCGGACCTTCGGTGATTGTAATATCCTCGATACTGATGGTAAAGCGATCTTTCAGGCGTTTATCCATGGCGTAATAAAGCGCATTGGAGTTGTAACTGCCTCCGGATGAATATTCACCGGAAGTGTGGTAGGCGGCTAAGCTCACATTCCAGGGATATAAATTGGGATACCACTTTTGCTGCCCGATGACGATACCGACTCCGAAGATAAAAAGAAGAAGCTTGTTTTTAATAGTATTAAATTCCTTTAATTGATTCCGATAAGATTTTGTTCTGGACTGATCGAGTCAGAAATAGTTACCCCGTAATCTGAGACCCAAAATAGCAGATATTCCCCCGAATGAATAAATGTCACCGAATTTACTATTTGTCCTGACAGTGGACTTCCGGTTCCTTTCGCTGCCCTGTTTTTGAGGCAATCCGGGAGCCTGTACCGGTCAACCCCGTTAATTTCAACTGGTTTATTAAATGAGGGAATCAACACTTACGGAATTATAAGTATAAAATAATATTCACCAGCCAGGTCACATCCACCACATTGAGCTCACCGTCCAGATTCATGTCCCCGGCCATGAGTTCGTAGTCGCTTGGCAGTTCGTCATCAATGATCATGAATACGAGCCATATCACATCGAGAATATCAACAGCGGCATCCAGATTCATATCCCCAGGGAGGAAATCATTCGCCAGTCCGCTGATGATCAGGGGCGTTTCTCCTGGTCTCAGTCGGATAAGGGTTCCGTTTTCCATCCAGATCCAATTCATGGCTGAGGCCGGACCCGAAGCCGGCGGTTTGGTCATGACCGCCTGGTGATGCTGTTGGATCCCGGACCAGGGATCTTCCAGAGGCACCGAAGCATCCGAGTAATAGAGCTTATGAGAGTTAGGGGTCTCTGCCGAACGGTAAGCATAGAGCGATTCGCCATCCATCAGAGTAAAGTTTTTGGCACCGCGGATGTGCCCTACCGGTGGGAAGGGGTCTTCAAGAATCTCCAGTGCATTTTCGATTCCCGTCAACACATCCCCGGCTGCATCAATATTGCGGACAAGCCAGAAAAAATACAGTTGTGAATCAATGACACAATCCCAGCCTTCAGCCTGCCAGTCACCACAACCGTAGGTATCCGGCGGATGGGCAAGTATCCAGGAGGAATCCGTACTAAAATCAGTGAGCAAAGCCAGCAATTGTGATTTGTCTAAAGAGCCATTGTGAGAAAAAGAAAGCAAGTGATCATTCCACTGATAAAGAAAAGGATGAGGGTCCGGTATCTCCTCTGCTCCGGATGAAGCATTCCGGATGTGGGCCTGAGCCAAACCGGTCAAGTTTTCGGAGGCCAGCACTTACGAAACCGCCTGGTTAAAAAGTGTGTCATCGCAGGCCGGTATGGGTGAACGCCAAAGTTGTGAGGTTGTATCCGGAAATACCTGCCCCTGCCGATAATACAGCATTGCCCAGCCGTTTCTATTATAGTTGCCTTGAGTCTCGGACTGCAGGAATTCGAGTTCTTCGGTTACAAGGATTGAGTCCTGAACCAGAGGAACCTCCGGATTGGAAGTTATAACAGCCCAAAGTTCGCAGGCATCGACGACACCTAATAACGTTAAAAATCCCGCAAGTTTATAAAATCTTTTTATTCCCACAGGGTAAATATATCAAACTTGCAGTTGTGCTTAGCACTATTTTTCGGAGTGACAGGGGCTTCGTTGAGCATAAAGAGAAGCCATTAAGAATTTAAAAATCCTTCAGTATAATAATACTGATCCATAAAAATTCAAAAGTAGACACCAAAGGTAGACGAATTATCTGTCTGTTTTGGAGGCAGCTTCCGTACTTCAAAATTTTGATAACACTCCATTTTTAATTTTGATATAGGTAAAAACACTATCAACGGTACTATTTTCAATGTAGAGAACTTCGACCAGCTTGACGGCCAGATGATAGGTGGATCTTATGTTATAGTTACCAATGGTCGCGGTAATGATACGGGGCTCGTCTCCATTTGTCCTGTTACAATGCCCATACAGGGATTGTCTGTGGGAGGTCAGGAGTTATGGACAGATGATTTTTGCTTTATCGATTGTGGCGAATGCGGTGACGGCATCCTCGACCCGGGCGAAGAATGTGATGATGGGCCTGATATAATTGGTGATAACTGTGATACCAGTTGTCAGTTGGGGGATGCTAATGGTGATGGAGATGTAAACATTACAGATATCGTCCTCATTGTCAGCTATATACTGCAGGGAGTATCGTATCATCATGAGGCAGATGCAAACGGTGACGGGACAGTGGATATCAATGATATCGTCCTGATAGTGTATTGGATTCTTAATTCGAGTCGTGTAGAATTGGATAAAGGACCGATTGGTCAGGTGAAATTGATCGATGAACAAAGACAGGTAAGCATCCAAACAGAAGGAACGATCGCTGGTATTCAGCTTGCAATACGTGGTGATGCACAGGTAGATTTTAAAGTTCCGGACGGCTGGCTGTCCTATCAAGCTGAAAATACTATTCTCCTTTTCAGTATGGATGGAAGCAAACTCATAACGAATGTGCTTTTTGAATACACAGGAGAACTTGTGATGGAGTCCTGCATTGCAGTGGGATGGTCCGGAGAGGAGACCCTGGTGACACTGATTACCAGTCCGGAAGGATACAGTTTGCAGGATGCTTACCCAAATCCATTTAATCCCATTACTTCGATTGACTACAGCATTCCGGAAACGAGCCATGTGGAGATTGCCATTTACAACATGCTGGGGATGAAGGTAGCCAGGCTGGTAGATGAAGAAAAATTATCAGGTACTTACCACGTCGTATGGAATGCATCAGATCAGCCCAGTGGACTTTATTTTGTCAAAATGGTTGCGGGTAGTTTCTCAGCCAGTCGAAAGATAATACTGATGCAGTAAACCGCTGTTTTATAACGCCATTAAATACGGGGTCGGTAAACAGACAGTTACCGGCCCCATGCATTTGAATGCATTTGGATGTATCAGAGTCAGGTATGTAAATTCCGATGTGCTTCCATAATTTATTTTCGAATCCACCGTATGAATGATGAAATGAAAAAGTCTTCCCTATCTGCATTCTGTCAGGTCCCAATATCAGGGCCTGATGTGAGTTTTTTGATGGGTCGATACCAATCACTATTTTACCGGATATGTATTCTTTCTTTTGCTGCAGGTGTTTGTAGGACATGAGAA